>RDYC01000213.1 GCA_004293295.1 Bacteroidota bacterium | reverse complement strand
AAAAAAGCTGCTGCTCCTAAGAAAGCTGCTGCTAAGAAAGCCGCTCCTAAGAAAGCTGCTCCTAAAAAAGCTGCTCCTAAGAAAGCTGCTGCTCCTAAGAAAGCTGCTCCTAAAAAAGCTGCTGCTCCTAAGAAAGCTGCTCCTAAAAAGGCTGCTCCTAAAAAAGCTGCTGCTCCTAAAAAGGCTGCTGCTAAGAAATAATCTTAGGGAGAAAATTTCTCAAAATCCCATGCAATACTGCATGGGATTTTTTGTTATATTGCGGGTGTAATATTCGTTTATGAAAAACCTGGTATTCCTTTTAATTGTGGTATTTGCTGTTGGGTTATTTTCTTGCAAGGCAAAAAAGTGTCCCACCTTTGATGGAGCAAATTCAGGCAAACGGGTAGAGTATAAAAAGAATGGACTAGTCCGCAAACGAAACTAACTTGAATTATTTTTCGCATTTTTGGGTTGATGGGAAAAACGATCACCATTTTTATAATGTTGGATTAATTTTACCCGATTTTGCCCGCAAGCAGGTAAAGTCGTTTTTAAAGCCGCCTGTTTTTAACCAAGCCAATCACGAACAATTGCATCAAGGTTGTTTAGCCCACTATCACGCGGATAAGTTATTTCATCAGTCAGTGTTTTTTACCACACTGCTCCATCAGGCAAATGTTATTATTAATAGTGCCCCTTTTTCGGCAGGGGTAAACCGCAAATGGTTTTTGGCTCATATTTTTGTTGAACTGATGTTAGACAGGTTGTTGACAAAAGCCTATAAACCGGCATTAGATTCCTTTTATCATTCATTGGAACAGGTGTCTGAAAACGAACTGTCTGATTTTCTGACATTATATGGTGCGTCAGACATTGATTTGTTCATCCGGCACTACAATCATTTTCGTTCAGCCAGGTACATTTATTTTTACCCGGATAATATTAAGTTTGTGTATTCGTTAAACAGAATTATGATAAGGGCAGGTGCAGGTGAACTTGGAGAAAACGACCAACATGTGTTGTTGCAGGCTGTTTTGTATTTTGAAGAACAGTTAAGTTTACAATTACCTGAACTATTTAATCAATTAAAGTTAAGTGTGCATGATTAGAATAATTAAAATTACCGTTTGGATGGGTTTGTTGTACTCGGGCCAATTGTTTGGTCAGGGTTACAAATACAGTAACGAGTTTTTAAGTTTGGGAGTTGGTGCCCGGGCTTACGGCACGGGTGGGGCGGTAGTTGCTTCGGTAAATGATGTAACAGCGGGTTATTGGAATCCTGCAGGATTAACCAATATTAAAGATAATATTCAATTAAGTTTCATGCATAATGAACAATTTGCCGGCATAGCCAAGCACGATTACGGGGCAGTTGGATTTAAGTTAAACGATAAAAGTGCAATGGCCGTTAGTGTAATCAGGTATGGCATTGATGATATTCCCAATACCCTAAACTTGTTCCAGAACGGACAAATTGATTACTCCAGGATAACCAATTTTTCGGCCATTGATTATGCCTTTATTGGGTCATATGCGCGAACATTAAATATAACCGGTTTAAGCGTAGGTGGAAATGTTAAAATTATAAGACGAGTGGTTGGAGATTTTGCCAATGCATGGGGATTTGGTTTTGATGTTAGCAGTCAGTATAAAAAAGGGCCATTAAGGGTGGGTGCTGTATTGCGTGATGCTACTTCAACTTTTAATGCATGGAAGTACACCTTTAGCGAGCAGGATAAGCAGATTCTGTTGTCAACCGGTAATGCACTCCCTTCAAATAATTTGGAGCTTACATTGCCCCGACTGAGTGCAGGAGGAGCTTATAAGTTTTTATGGTTTGGTAAAAGAATGTCGTTACAACCGGAGTTAAATGCTGATTTTACGTTTGATGGCAAAAGAAATACCTTGGTAGGGAGTAATTTTGCAAGCATAGATACAAGGGTTGGCGTAGAGGCCGGCTACAGGGATTTTGTATTTTTGCGGCTAGGTGTAAACCAATTTCAACGGATTAAAGAGATAGATGGAGCAAGCAAGCTTTCCGTTGTGCCGAGTATTGGCGTTGGCTTACAACTTAAAAACTTTATGGTTGATTATGCCTTGGCCGATGTTGGAGAGGCTTCAGGGGCATTGCCTTTTTCGAATATTATTTCTGTTAGGTTAAACATTAATAGAAAAGTTGAGTAGCATTCATTAATTCTTTTATTTTCGTAGCCAAATCATATCACATGCATAAGCAATATATTTGGCTCGTTATTTTCGCACCTTTTTTATCTTTCGCACAAACAAAGTATTACAGTGTAAGTGCAGGCTTTGGTGTAACAAACTCATTTATTCATAGCAGTTCCAATAAAATCGTAACCGGAACCAATCAAACCTATGCCCAATATGCTGATTCAATCAATGGCATAAGCGAAATCAGGCATAATTTTAGTTTTAACGTTTGGATAAACAACAATTTGAGCAAAAACTGGGACTTACAGGCGGGAATAGGTTATATAGATATGGGGTATCGTAGGGCGCAAAAGGATGTATTGTTTGGGCAAAAAACATACCCAGGCATTGGCTCAGGGATAATTGAAGAGAAAAGCAACAGTAAAAAAGATATTTACTACGACTATCGGTTTTATTTTATTCAGATACCTGTTTGGTTCAATTATAAATTGTATAAAAGTAAGGATTATAAAACCACTTACCAATTAACCATGGGAGCCACTCCCCAGTTTTTGGTTACCAACAACATTACTGCTCGACTTAAAAATTTTACGGTAGATGGGGAGAAAAAGTACACGTTAGATTCTAGTGGGTATGATGGCAGAACAGTAAATATGCAATTAAATATTGGCGCGCGGGTTGAGCGTAAGGTGGATAAAACCACAACCATCATCATACAACCTATGGTGGCTTATCACCCATTTAGTGTTTCTAATAACCCCTTGTTGGTAAACCCATTAAGTGTAATGCTTCATTTGGGTTTAGTAATTGATATTGGAGGTTTTTTAGGTAAACGAGCAGATGCCAATTAATCGCTTTAACATACGTGTATATGGATTATTAGAGAACAACAATAACGAGTTGTTGTTGGTAAACGAGCGCATTGGTGATTTTGCCTTTACCAAATTCCCCGGAGGTGGTTTGGAGTTGGGAGAAGGAACAATAGACGGCTTGAAAAGAGAGTTTAAAGAAGAGCTTGGGATTGATATTGAGGTAAAAAGCCATTTTTACACTACTGATTTTTTTCAGCAGAGTGGCTTTAAACCCACCGATCAATTAATCAGTATTTATTATCGGGTTGAAAGTATTCACCCCTTATCGCACATCAGGCTTGATGCTTTTGAGATATACAATGACGGTAAAACTGAGGAGCTCCAGTTTTTTTGGCAACCTAAAAACACTTTGCATACTGATGTGGTAACTTTCCCTATTGATAAGCATGTGGTAGCATTACTTCACGGAAATACCGTTTAATTAGTTCACATAGATTTCATCGCAAGCTAACATGGCTTTTTTGTTTGGCCTAAACCGCCATTCCGGTACGCCTGATCTGTTTTTAACTGTAACCTGCACATAACGCGCAAGCTGCGGTTTAATGTTAAACTGAAAAGGTACCGAGGTAGTTTCGTAATGTTCGTCAATGCTTGGGCCCAACTGCATATTTGTAGCTGCTGGTTTAGCTACGGTAAAATTTTGCCCATCAACAGAAACTTTAACTTCAATGTTCTCTGGTAAAAATATCCAATGTCTTGGGTCATCCAAAAAGTTCATGGTAATTTGTCGAACCTCTTTGTTACTTTCCATGTCAATATTTACCACCATATCAACTCCATAAAAACACAACCAGTTATAGCTGAAATCTTTTAAACCCCGGGCACCATCTGTTAGGGTACGTTCTTTTTTAGCAGGGTACTCAGTTGTAAAAGGATATTTCAGGGTAATGGTGCTGTTAGTGGCTAAATTGGGTTTCCATCCCAGGGCAATCAAGTTTTTCCACTCCTCTAAATATTGTTTGGGAGTAAGTCCGCCTTCACTCAATTCAGTAACTTTATAACGCTCGGCCGTAGCCACAAACTTTTCAACCTTACCCAGTATTTTCGGATTTACCACATAGGTATTGTCATCTTCTTTAGGAATTAAATAGCCAAATTTTTCCATCCCGTAAAAACGGGCCTGTTGCAGTACCACATAATCAAAAGGCATCCGCAACTTATAAATCCTATCCAGTACCTTCGGCAATTCTTCAACAGCTCCTTCCGCTTTATCAAACAGGGTAGAAAACTGGTCGAGTAAAACAGGGCTTAAATAGCTGTCAAACTCATTAATGGGATTGCCATAAATGTCAATATGCCTATTTGTTTTGCGTGATTCTTCTTGCAGGAGACGGATGTATTCAAGTACGTACTTACTTCCGCTTTTGTAGTAGTTATCGCAAAAATCATTTAATAGTTTAGTGGCATCTAAATCCGGATTCCAAAGCAATTTGGCAATGAGGTAACTTTTTAGTTCAGCCATTTCGCCATAGGTATCGCCACAACCTTGGCTAAACACCCCTTTAACATGGTGTTGCTGAAAATATTTGATATTGGCTCCAAGGTTGTAAATATCGGGGAAAGGTGCCAGGTAATTGGTGAATTGTGTGGTGTAATCCCAAATAAACAAGCGGTGAGTTAGTTTTTCCCAAGCTTCTAAAGCAGCCCTGAATGAGGCTGCGGATGGCTCTTTTTCAATAGGGTTAGTGCGGTAAGCATCAATGGTACTAAGCAAAATGTATACATTGGGAAGTGGGGATGTTTTTGCAGGGGCTTTTATGGTATAAGTGTAAGCGAGTGTCGTAAACATTTTATCAGGAAAAGCTTTTGCTATTTTGTTTACAAACCGCAAGTGTGCACCGGTTGGTGTGCCTTCTTCCGTATTTACTTTATGGCATTTATCGCATCGGCAGTATCCCAAATCATCTTCAGCACTTACCGACCAATACAAGGCATCCGGATTATCGGCCATACGTATCCTGAGCTCTTCAATGGCTATTTGAGCCACCTCCGCATTACTCACGCAAAGTTGGGTGGGTTTCCTCATGCCATTTTCTAATGCAAAATACTCGGGATGTGTTTTAAAATACTTGCCGGGATTCACCAGCTTAAAATAGCTATGCCCCCAAAGGCCCCATAAATCATCAAATTTATGTAGTCCATGCCAATCTAAATATTCAGGGTCGTTACTCTGAGGGTAATAAGCTTGACGGTAAACCATTTGTGGGCTATACGAATAACTAAAATTTGCAGGAAGCTCCCACTGTTTATATTCTGCCACTTTCCCCGGTTCATCAGCTAGTTTTATTCCTCCAAGATATTTTTCGATAAAGGCGTAAGTTCCGTAAATAACGCCTTTCCCTTGTTTTCCATAAATAATCACGTCTTGGTTATCAGAACCCATGAAATAACCCTCACCACTTATTTCAGGAATTTGAACTGTTTTTGATTTTTGGGTATTGCCAATAAATAAACCGGGTTTATCTTTCCAAACAGTTTCGTTAGCAACCAACAAGGTGGTGCCTGTTGAAAGTAGAATATAGTGTTGAAGGGCTTTGGCTGCTTTATTCTCATGCGGTGTAGGATGCTCAGGCACTACAATAGCATAGGCACTTGTTTTGTTGATAACAACCGGAAAGTCGCTGGCCCAATTGCACGAAGTGCTAAGCAATACAATACTGAGTAATAATAGCGTATTCTTCATAAACAGTGATTCTACTAAAACCTACGCAAAAACATAAAGAATAAGTCGTACTGGTTTCTGAAAAAACCGGAGTTTAGTTTTTGGTTGTACCAAGTACCGGTAATTGAAAACGTATTTCTATACCTAAAAAGTCGGGTATACCCCATTCCAAAGTTATAGGTTGTTATTCCAAGATTTTCCGTAAGCTGAAAGTTTCTACTAAATTCATCAGGGGTAGAACCTACACCAGCAGAAGCCGTTACATATTCATAGTCGGCAGTGAGGTATTGGCGCAAACTAAGTTGCCCCGAGTGGAATATATCCGTGTTTCCGGTTTGCACCGTTCCATAGTATTTTAAAGTAGCCCAAAAATCGCCAAAGTACCTGGTGGATGCTACAAGGAGTGATGTAGATCCCACATCAAGTAAATCGAAACGAAGGTAGCGTAAGCCGACCTCATGGGTGTATGTTTTTTTGTAATTGTAAAACAAGGAGTAACCCAACTTCAGCGAAGGAAAAACCACATTATTGGAGATGCCAATATTGCCGTAAGAAGTGTATTTTGGTGAGTGGATATAATTAATATCAAAATCACCTTGCACTCCGGTTCCTGTTGTTCTGCCTGCCATATTTAAGCGCCCGCCAATGCTGCCACGTTTAAAATACCTGATGTATTGTAAGGTGGCAATGTTTGCTCTGGTAAGGTTACTTGCCGAATCGAACATGGAGTACAAAAACATAAAACCTAATGAATTTTTAAGTGCTTTAGCTTTTAAGGCATCTGCAAAATCCACATTGCGGATGGTTGGGTTTATAGCTACAACACTATCAGCCGCTAAAGACGCTTCCGGATAGCGTTTCATTTTTTCGAGAATAATTGCACGCTTGAAGGTAAACTGTTCACTTCCCGGATAGTATTTAAGCGCTTTGTTTGTTAAGGCTAAAGCGGAGTCATCTTGATTTTTTTCCAAATAAATATTGGCAGCATAGTTTAATGCGTTGCTATCTCTAGGTGATATTGCCAATACTTTATTAAATTCATAAAGTGCACTATCATATTTTTCGCGTTTGTTAAATTCAGCACCGCTTGCCAACACTTGAATAATATAGGCTTGTTTTATTTTACCGTTGTAAGGGTAACGTTTCATTAAATCGTAGGTAATGCTGTAGGCTTCGGTATATTTTTTTTGCGACTCGTATACTGACGATTTCTTAAGCAGCAAATCCCGGTTATTGGGGTCTGGTTCTAAGGCTCGGTTGGCGTAGTATAATGCACTATCATAACGTTGTGTGCCGCTTTCCAAGTTAATCATGCCATTAAGGGCATCAATATTGTTTGGTTGGATGTAAAGAATTTCTCTGTACACTTCTCTTGCACCATCATAATCTTCAATAGACATCAGGCTTTTGCCATAAGCGGTTTTTACATCTACTGCAAGGTTTTCATACCTCTTATTATTGGGCTTTGCTTGGTAAAGAGCATCTGCTTGTTTTGATGCTTCTTCAAGCAGTCCGGCTTGCTCCAAAACAATAGTGCGTTTGAACATCAAGTTTTCATCATCAGGATTATCGTTTAAGCCTTTATCAATCATATCCAGCGCCTCGTCATACTTTTTTTGCTGGGCTAAAATATCGGCTGCATATGAAATGGCTAAGTAGTTATTGGGATTATAATACAATGCCTTATCAAAGTTGGCCAATGCACTATCGTACTCTTGTTCTTTCATGTTTTGCCTTCCACTCAGCAAATAATACTCCACTGTTTGTTGTCTGTATACCTGATTCGAAGGCGACATGCGAACCAAACGTTCAGATGTGGCAGCTGCCTCTCCATAACGTTTAAGCGTTTCACAAGTACCCACTTTTTTCTCCAGTATTTCCCTATCGTTGGGCAATTCTTTCAGGGCCCTGTTTTCCCATGCCAATGCATCTTGATGAAGCCCTCTGGCGGTAGCCAAATTAATCACATAATTTAAGGCTTCTTTATCTTTAGGCTTTTTTTCGAGTACTCCTTGAAAAACCAAATAAGGATCCTGCGACATGTAAAAACGTCCACCGGCCATTTGTGCATCATAATGTAAAATTTGCGCCCTGCCATCACCCGGATAATAACTAACCAGCAAACCGGTTACTTGTTGTGCTTCGGCAAAGCGATAATTATCCATTAATAACCCTGCTTTTTTGGTAAGGTATTCATATGATTTTGGGTTTTTAATCAATTCTGCATTAATAAGATCTAACGAAGCTTGTGAATTACCTTTTTTAATTTGAATGTTAAACATCCCATCAATCGCCTCTTTATTGCCGGGGTCAAGTCCTGCCATGGCTTCGTAACACTCAGCGGCTTTGTAATAATTTCCGGCTTTGATGTAGCGCAATGCACATTCCGATTTATAACCTAAAAAATAGCGAAGTGCGATGCTATCATTAAAGTGAATATTAATGATTCGTTCTGCATATTTTTCAGCTCCTCTATAATCACCAATAAAATCGAGCACCTCTAATTTTTTGGTCATAAACTCCCTTTCGTAGGGAAAGTAGTATAGTCCGTCATTAATCACACACAGGGCCTCTTCTTTGTAATTCAGTTGCATTTCTAAATTGGTGGCTAATATGTAAGCATCACGATAACGGGGAGCTTCGGTCATTACGTATTTTAGTTTAATACGCGCACTATCATATTGCCCATTTAACATAAATGCCTGCCCTTGCGAAAAATGGAGATCCATGTAATCGGGCATTTTGTTTAAACCTTCGTAGCTTAATTTTATCGCTGATTTGTAGTCCTTTTCTTTGATTTTTTGAGTTACCATCATAAAGTACTCATCAGCCGTTATTCTTTTAACGCCCCATGGAAGCTGTGCATTGATTTTGTTGTTAAACAAAATAAGGATGGTTATGAGAACTATTAGCCTACTGTAAAATCTCATCATATCAATTGCATAAGGTGTTTTATTGTACGAATTGTATTAAGCTGGTTGAGGGGTAGCGGTAACTGTTTTAGGTTTTTGGCCAAATCCTTGGCGCTGCATATTGCCCCAATTGTGTTTTTTACCTGTAATAAAGTTGTAGTATCCGCGGAGTGCGAAAAACACAATCATTGGGTGGTAAATAATAGGTTCTAAAAAAGCCATCATGCAAAGGCCAAGCACTTCGCCCCAAGTTTTATAATACCTAAAGGTAAGCTGATCCCAAAGAATGGCCAAGGTGGTAATCATCACAGAGTAAAAATATACAAACACCACAAGTATTTTGGCAAATGGCCAATTGATTTGGTTGGTAAAGATGATGTAGATGTAATAAACAATACCGGTAGCTTCTACAATAGGTGCTAAAAATTCAAATAAAAAATTATAAGGAAAAACAATCAATCCTAATCGGCCGTAGGCCGGGTTAAACAAGATTTTGCGGTGCATCACCATAATCTCAAACAAGCCACGTCCCCAGCGGGTGCGTTGCCTGCTAAATACCTTTAAGTTGGGAGGCCCTTCTGTCCAGCATTGTGTGGTGGGGATGTACTTTACCAGGTATTTCTTTTTATTGTTGCGCATATAAGAACACATGCGCGTTACCATATCCATATCTTCGGCAAACGACTTGCCATCATATCCACCTGCTTCAATAGCAATTTCCTTATCAAACATGCCCAAACCTCCTGAAACATTTGGTACTGAATTGATGGAACTCCACCCCATTTTGCCCAACACGTAAGCGCGGATGTACTCCATTTCCTGAAAACGCGGGATTAATGCTTTTGGAGGGCGCACCCTTGTAATTACTCCGGAATCTACATCGCAAGAGTTTACAATACGCAAGGTTGCCCCGGTAGCAATAACCCGTTTATACTCTTCTTTAACATGCACGTAGCCACACTCAGGACAAGGTGTACCTACTTCTTTAATTTTCTTTTCTTCCTCATCTAAAAATGGCTTAATCATTTTTAAGAGGGTATCTTTTTCAATAATACAATCTACGTCAGTACATAAGAAGTAAGGAAATGCCGAAACATTAATACCGGCATTGGATGCATCGGCCTTACTTTTTCCGTTAACCTTATCAACAACAATCAGCTTTTCGTAGGCTTTATCGGTTGATTTAAAGATTCGTTTTACGGGTTGAGAAAATATTTTTTCGGTGTATGCAAAGTCAACTTGTACCAAGGCAAACTCATCAATCATTTTTTGCAAGGTATCGTCCGTACTACCATCGTTAATAATAATTACTTCGAATTTGGGGTAGTTCAGGGTGAGTAACGAACGAACATTGGTAATAATGGTAACACTTTCGTTAAAAGCGGGAGCAATTACAGAAATTCCCGGGGTGTGTTTAGCCTCAACTATCTTGTCGTAGTCAACATATCTTTCAGCACCAATAAACCTGCGAACAGCAATAAAAGAAAGTACAGCCAACAAGGCGTACACCAATAACATGGTAACCCCATATACAAATACAGTATTCTCGTAAAAGTATGAAATGGTGTGCCAAATTGAGTCTTTATCTCCCATTGTTTGTTATTAGTTTGTAGCAGTTATTACCCTTGTGCGTGATGCTTGCTGTCCGAAACCTTGGCGTTGCATATTGCCCCAAGTGTGTTTGCGGTTTGCCAAAAAGTTCCAGTATCCTTTTAATGAATAGAACACAATGAGTGGGTGGTATACCAACATTTCGAAAAAAGCGGTAACGCAAAGGGTTAAAATTTCTCTCCAGGTTTTATAAGTGTGGTACGTAATCTGATCCCACAAAATGGATAGTGTACTAATCATAATGGCATAACTATACACAAAAATGAGTAAGATAATGGCAAACGGCCAGTTAATGGCTCCTAGAAAAATAATCACAACGTAATAGATTAAACCCAATGCTTCAATAATTGGTGCAAGCAATTCAAACACAAAGTTGTATGGCATCACAATCATGCCAAGCCTGCCATAATTGGGGTTAAACAATATTTTGCGGTGGGCAAACATTAATTGTGCAAGCCCCCTTGCCCAACGTGAGCGCTGCCTGCCATATACTTTTATGGTAGCAGGGCCTTCTGTCCAACATAGGGTAATAGGAATGTAACGTATGGCGTACGCAATTTTGTAGTTAATGCAATAGGTCATCATACGGATTACCATTTCCATATCTTCTCCAAACGATTGGGGATCGTAACCTCCCGCCTGAATGGCAATTTCTTTATCAAACATACCCAACCCACCTGATACATTGGGCACGCAATTAATTACTGTCCACCCCATTTTACCCATTACAAATGAGCGGATGTATTCAATTTCCTGAAAGCGGGGAAGGATTTGTTTAGGCACCACAACCCGTTGCATAAAACCTTGCTCAATTATACAAGAGTTGGCCATGCGTAAAGTGGCTCCGGTAGCAATTACCCTTTTTTTGCTATCGTCCATTACGGGCTTAATTAATTTTAAAATGGTATCCCTGTCCAAAATGGAATCAACGTCAGTACAAATAAAATAGTCAAATGAAGAAACGTTGATACCGGCATTGGATGCGTCAGCCTTTGCTTTACCATTTACCTTATCAACCACAATGAGTTTATTAAAAGCAGAGTTTGTGGAGCGGAATATTCTTTTAACAGCTTTGGTTTTTAGTCGCTCGTTATAGGCAAAATCAACTTCAATCAATTCAAACTCCGTAATCATTTTTTCTAAGGAGTCGTCCGTGCTTCCATCGTTTACAATAATTACTTCGTATTTAGGGTAGTTTAGGTTAAGCAGGGAGTGTACATTTTGTATAATGGTTAAGGCCTCGTTAAATGCAGGGGCTATTACAGATACACCGGGTGTTAGTTTAGAGTTTAATAGTAAGTTATAATCTATACGGGTATCCAGTACATTAAAGCGCCTAACAGCGGTTAGCGATAGAATAGCCAGAATGGCATAAATAATTAACAGGGTTGTGCCATATATAAATACACTTCCTTCATAAAACTCTCCAACCAATTCAATGTACGTTCCTGTTTTCATTTAGTACTTAATTAACGGGTTCATACAATGCTTTAAAATAATGGCACTGTCGGGAGTAGCTGTATCTATTAGGTTTTGTACAATCTCTTTGGTTTGTATACCATGGCTAATTAATGAGCGAGCCGCATTCTTTTTAATGTCAAAGTCTGTTGAACGGATAAACTCAGTACGTAAAAAATTAATTTGGTTTCCACTGGCAAATCTTCCCAACGCTTTTAATATTTCTATTTGGCAGCGCAATGGTTGGTTATTATACATGGCTACCAAGTGGCTTTCAACACCCTCAGCCTTAAGTTTACCTAAACAGTTGATGGCATCCACCCTCAAATAATGGTCCTTGGTTTCAAGCAGTTTAACTATGGCAGGTATGGCTTCGCTTTGGTTATAGTGCATTACCAGTTTTAAACAAAAGGATACAATACTCTTATTGGGAGAGTAGGTTATCCAACGCGCAAAATTTGGGATGGTTAATCCTTCTGTGGTGGTAATAATTTTAAAAAGTTCCAATTGGTCCCATAACAACAAAGGTTCAGTTGCGTCATCAAAAAACTTAAAGGGATCGTTTTTACTCAACTTAATGTAGGCGATGCGTGCTTCCGACCGCAGTTTTCTGTCGCGACTATTGGTTAAAGGGAGAATAATTACGTCAGCAACGGCAATACCCATGCTGGTTAGCTCCACCAACCCCAAAATTTTGGTACTGTTAAAAACAGATTTAATTTTTTTAAAAGAGAGTTTTTCAAGCTCTAACTCCACAAAAAGCCTCCGAAAAAGCACATTTCTATCACCTGAAAAACTACTTGAAAAGTACATCAAGCGATCAATTAGCGCTTGTTTAACCCATTTTTGTTTAAATACAGGTTTGGTAAACGGGGTGATGTCCAATTCTGCATCGTGCGGTGCAACCCCATTCATCACATCTTCATTAAAAATAATGTGGTCGGTAATGAGGTTATCTAAAAAAGTATTGATTTTTCGGGTGCGTACATCAATTAAGTACCCACGTCCCCTTCTAAACAAGATGGAAGAATAAGCAATAAATGTGGTTGAAATAGCAACCCCGGTTAGGAAGATAGCAATTTGTATTACCAGCGGGTAACTATCGTAGTAATAGAAGTATTTTCTGAAAAAAGGACCAAATAAACTATCTGCCGTAATAAATGCTACCATGCTGAAGATATTATTGTTTGAAGAACCGCCTAACCCTGATTAGTAATTCATCCGGCATAATTGGTTTACGCAAGTAATCATCTGCGCCAATACTTAATCCTTCTCTAACGGCAT
>RDYC01000212.1 GCA_004293295.1 Bacteroidota bacterium | reverse complement strand
GGTGTACAACGTTGAAGCAAGAACTGCTCCAGTAAATGCACACGTTCTCGGTCTCCATTTGCGGCTTGCAGCTTTTCAGCCATTTCAGTAGTTTGTTGTAAGCCGAACAAGTGCGCTAATTCCAGGCATTCTTCTTCAAACAATGGCTGACAATCTATATTGGTAAATGCTTTGAGGCCAAATGGTTTAAAACGTATGGAGATGTTATAGAATGCGCCCGCTGTTTCAATGGTTCGTGCTTTGGAATACACATTTCGGGTGCCGGCTGAAGGTGCTGTTATGGCTGTTTTTTCTGTATTGATGATGAGTTTGCCTGATAAGGTAAAGCCTATGCCAACAATATTATTGGGCAAAAAAAGTTGCTTAGGAGAGTAAGTGGCTGCGCGTTTCCAAATGGTGTAACAATTTACATACTGTTTAAGCAAAGGATGGGTGGGATAATATTTAACAATCTGTTCGTTCATTGCGCTTTTCCGCTGCAGCAATATAGAACGACCAGTGCGTCAATCAAAAAAATAAACGAGGAGAAAATTACTTATTTATTTAATCGGTTATATAGTTACATGGTAGGAGTAGGAGGGATGAAATGTGGTTTGTTTTGGCGTTAATTCAACGGAATAAAACAAGTTAAATTACCAACTGCCATTAAAGTTGATAGTATGTGGTTGGTTTTAAGCAAGGATATGAACGCGGATAGATAAAAAAAATTGTGGTGTTGTAGGTATGTTACTTTAATAGATTGTTAACCTGGTTTAAATGTGATGCCTTATTTCCACACCAGTTTTAGTTTTAAACGCCCCAGCTCTTTAGGTGTGTGTTTCCCTCGCCATTTTTTTGTGGCAAAAAAGAAGAGGTAAACAGGTTTATTGATGTTTTTAATGGGCATGGTTTCTCCATCATAAAAGTATTGAACACTTTTAGTAGCGATCACTTCTTTTTTATGCACAATCACATCCTTATCAAACCTGTGCCAGTTTTTATTTGGGTCATAAAATAAATATGATAGGTTCTCATCATGAATAAACAACTGGCGGTTGGCATTAAAATTACTTTCGGCCATTACTTTAGAACCTAACCATTCGTAATCTTTAATTTTTTCATGATTTTTTGTATCATAATAGTCGCTATTGAACGAGGCATTCATAAAAACACCATCCTGATTTTTTAAGGTTATTCTGATTTGAAAGGAATCCTTTTCTAATGCAACAATTGTATTTTGAACTTCAATTGGCTTGCCGTATTGTAGAATTTCAATGGTACATTTTTCTGGTGGCAGTATGGTTGCTCCCAATAGCAGTAAAGCACAAACCAATGAGAGGATGTTTTTGATAAAATATTTCATAATTATGCTGTTTAAAGAGGATATATCGTGTGCTGTTAGTTATCTTTTTCTCGGTGAATGTGCCACCTATTTTGTTCATTAGGCTCAATTAAATCCCATAAGTTCCCATATAAATCTTCAAATACAGCCACAACACCATGCTCTTGTTGTTGAGGATGTCTTATAAAGGTAATCCCATGCTTGCATAGCCTGTCATAATCATATTTAATATTATCTGTAAAAAGGAATAAGAACACCCGTCCACCTGTTTGATTACCAATGCTGGCTACCTGTTTTTCGTTGCCGGCTTTCGCCAATAGCAAGCTACATTCTTTTGCACCTTTTGGAGCCACTATTACCCAGCGCTTTTCATCACTTAACCGAGTGTCTTCAATCAGTTCAAAGTCCAGTATGTTGGTATAAAATGCGATGGCTTTGTCGTAATCGTCAACCACCAATGCAATATGGGCAATACTTTTGGTCATGTTAGTTAAGTGTAATCATGTCGAATGTAATAAATAACCAATGCTCTACAAACCTTATTTATTACCAAGTTTTATTGTAATGATAAACGATTATGTTTTTAGGGAAAAGTTTAAATTTTATTGCTTTACTTAAATCATATACAGTTAAGCAATTATGTAGTTGAGATTTGATGATGCCGTTTCCTGCGGTAATTCTCCACCCTAGTTCTATTCATGAGGTTCGATATGAATTAACACGTGCCCCAATTGAGGGAGGTGTTTACGTAAGGTATCTTTGAGGTTATGGGCTATTTCATGTCCCTGTTTAACCGTGATTTTGGCATCAACTGTTGCATGCAGGTCAACATGGTAAATCATTCCAGCTTTTCTAATAAAGCACTTCTCTGTTGCAATAATTCCGTTAACGGTTAGTGATATTTTTCTAATATCCGTAATGAGATCATCATACACATGCTCGTCCATAATCTCCCCAAGAGCAGGCCTAAAAATTAAGTAGCTATTATAAAGTATAAACCCTGAAGCAAAAAGTGCTGCCCAGTCGTCAGCCGTTTCATAACCCTTTCCAAAGTATAACGCAATAGAAATTCCTATAAATGCAGCGACTGAAGTAATGGCATCACTTCTGTGGTGCCAAGCATCCGCTTTTAAAGATGAGCTCTTTGTTTGCTTGGCTTTATTCATAACTAAACGAAAGGAAATTTCTTTCCAAATAATCAAGGGGGCAAGTACGAGTAGCGTCCATTTTTCAGGTAACTCATGTGGAGTAATGATATTTTTGATGCTTTCATAAGCAATGATGGTAGCTGATGTAATTAGAAAACCAACCACTAAAAAAGTAATTAAAGGTTCTGCTCTTCCGTGTCCATATGGGTGGTTTTCGTCAGCCGGTTTACTGGCATACTTTATTCCAAATAACACCAAGAAGGAAGAGAAAATATCTGTGGTGGACTCAATGGCATCAGCAATAAGTGCATACGAATTACCGAAAAAACCCGCAAGGCCTTTTATGATAGCCAAACAGGTATTTCCTGCTATGCTGAAATACGTGGTGTTAATTGCTGTTTGTTCGTTAGTCATAATTAGTTAATAAAATGTCCCCTCTTCGTCAGTCTCCCGCAAAGTGAAAAAAGGAATGCCCACCTGTATTGAGGTAAATGTTGGTATAAAATGGAAGAAAAACAAGCACAACGGGTGTTTATTTTTTGTACCAATTTAACATGGTGAGGTTTGTGTGAAGCAACGGTGCGCAATATCCACTTATGGTTGGGAAAGGATAATGCAAGCAGGGAGTATTATATCCTGAAAAATGCAAGGTTTGATTATTCTTTATAGCGATATTTTTATAAAAGGTAATACGAACAGTTGGCTTAATGGAAGCAAGAGTTACTTTTTTTTGATTAACAGATTATTAAATCAAAGGCAATTCAGTTATTGGCACTAAGTAAAAATATTTTATTGATTTATTTGGAATGTTCGTTCCGTTATTTGTAATATTGCGGAACGATTGTTCCAAAATGATAATTAAACAAAAAATGAGTAAATTAAAAAACAAAGTAGCCGTTATCACAGGAGGTAACGCAGGTATTGGCTTTGCAACAGCCAAAGAATTTATTGCACAAGGTGCAAAAGTGGTAATTACAGGTCGTAATCAATCATTGATTGATGATGCTGTCAGCCAGTTAGGAAGTGACACAACCGGCATTCTTTCCAATGCTTCAAGCGTTAAGGATACTGAAAATTTAGTTAGTAAGGTTAGGGAGTTGTTTGGGAGAGTAGATGTATTGTTTGTAAATGCAGGGGTATTTTACCCAACACCAATCGGGCAAATTACCGAGGAGGGATTTGATGAACAAATGGGAATTAACTTTAAAGGGGCCATATTCACCATTGAGAAGTTTTTGCCATTGTTATCCGAAGGTGCATCAATTATTAATTTATCATCGGTGAATGCTTATACAGGAATGCCCAATACCGCAGTTTATGCTGCAAGCAAGGCCGCATTAAACTCTTATACAAGAACGGCTTCAACGGAGTTAGCTCCTAGAAAAATTAGAATCAATGCCGTTAATCCTGGGCCGATAGCAACGGGTATTTTCGGTAAATCAGGTTTGCCTGACGACATGATCCAAGGTTTTGCTTCTGCCTTGCAAAACAGGATTCCATTAAAGCGCTTTGGTCAACCGGAAGATGTGGCCAAATTGGTTGCGTTCCTTGCTTCTGATGAGGCCTCTTTTATTACTGGATCAGAGTATAATATTGATGGTGGAATTATGGTGAACCCGCTGTTGGGATAATTTTTTGTTGATTAACTGGAATGCTTATTCCGTTATGATTACCTTTGTGGAGTATTAAGTGCTCTACAAAGGTTTTTACATATGGCTAGAACAAAAGTATTCGATCAAGAAGCAGTATTAAACAAGGCAATGAATTTGTTTTGGGAAAAAGGTTATAACGGCACATCTGCTCAGGATTTGGTTGATGAGTTGGGAATAAGTCGTTCAAGTCTTTATGATACTTATGGAGACAAGTTTCAGCTGTTTAAAAGGGCTTTAACAAAATACCGGGAGGATTTTTCTGCGGCAATGATAAACATGATTGATACCTCTGATGATGTTGAAAAAACAGTCAAAGAAATTTTTACTCATGTCATCACAACATCATTGCAACAAAAATTTTCAAAAGGATGCTTTATGGTCAATTCATCTGTTGAACTGGCACCGCATCATTTAGAGGTTGCAGAGATGGTGAATGCTAATATGCAAGATATAGAAGATGCATTGTTTCGCCTTATTAAAAAGGGCCAAGAAGCGGGTAAGTTCTCTAAAAATCATACACCACGATCATTGGCAAGGTATGTTTTTAACACCATATCAGGACTTCGTGTTGCATCAAAGTCAGGTGCGGACAAAAAGGTATTGGATGATGTAGTAAGGGTAACCTTATCTACTCTTAAGTAATACCATTGTGTTTTTATGCGGCACTGATTTAACTGATATTTAGCTAGTACAAGTTTCTACCTTGTTGAATAGTTGGCTTTAAGACTATTGCCTATTGAGCACCCGCCCATAAGCAAAACTCATTTGGGGCAACGGGTATTCTTATGGGTTGTTTTTTCTAGCTCCGCCAAAATCTCTTAAATGATGAGTTATATTGTGGTGCTTACTTTACGATTATGCTTGGCTAAAACACATAAATTTGCCTTTTTATACGCAGCATTATCTTGTTGGGTAGTTTTTCAGCCTATGTAATTTTTAGTGTGTTTTAGATTTTAGTGTTTTGTTTATTCAAACCTTCCCCAATGTAATTGCTAAACCAAGCTTAGAAACCTCCAATCTCCTTTCTAAAACAGCCTTATTTGGGCGAAGGTGAAAAGGCAAAAAGGTGTAATCTGCTTAGCCTTCAGCAGTAAAAATGCCCTTTGGTATATTCATTTTCTAAAATGGGTTTTTGGGTATCAACCTCACCCCAATCAACTATCCATTTAGTTGCACATTGTGTTAGTGGTTGCATAAACAAAAAAGGGCCAACTCAATGGTTGAGCAGCCCTTTTTAACAATTTATTTCTCTTTATGGCTTAACAGCTTTTAGTGAAATTTTACACGTGTTTTTACACGTGTTGTTTCCACAAAATGTTTCCACGTAAAGGATGTAAGTTTCTCCAACCGTTGGAAGCGTGTAGTTTATCGAACTTCCATTGCCAGAACTAATGGTGCTTTGGCTTGAGGCTAGTGCAAGTTTCCAGGAGTAACGTGGTTTGCAGTTTTTGTCACCACTGCAAGCATTTGGGTTTGACATCATAACAGGAACACCAGCCGGAAGTTTAACCTCACCATTACATGGAATTGTTGTTGGATATTTTTTAGTACTTACTTTTCGTTTTACCTCATATTTCACTTCAAAATCGCCTTTGTTTGTGCAATCACATTTCACCTCTTCAGCATCAATAATATTGGTATTGAAGCAAACAATCCGTTCGCATACTTCACATTGGTCGTTAATAAAAGTAATACGTAAACAAATAGTGGCACTCACCTTACAACACTCCAGTTTACTAAAATCAGGTAAAAACAGTTGTATTGGTAAATTGGCTGCATTAGCGAAATCGAAGGTGCGAGGAGCTTGCCAGTTTATTTCGCTTGTATTTAAGTTTAAATGTTGGGTGTTGTTGTGCGGTGCAGTGGCTTGTCCATTTACAAAAATAATGGGGGTGGCTTGTTGAAATTCTGTACCACTTATACCCACATTGTTAAAGGCAAATTTATCCGCAATTAAGCACTCATCATAGTTTGACTCCAATTGATAAGAAATTACATTTACCCGTATTTGGTTGAAGCGGGTATTTGGTGCCACTATGTTGATACTGTTTTGTAAAAGTTGATAAGCCACCCCATTTCTAGTTTGTTGGCGGGTTAAGCGGCCATTAATTGGCGTAACGGTTATATCCTTGCACAACTCGCAACCTGTTGGAGCCACTTCATTTATTATGGTTACACAAGCGGTGTTGCTTTCTCCAAACTCCAATACAACATTGCTGTTAGCCCTCATAGCCCTGAATGAAAAGCTATTGCAACTGGTTAGTCCATTGTTTAAACGTTGCGGTAAAACACCATCAAATTCATAGGTCCAAACATCGCCCGGTTGTAAAACAAAACCTCCTAAATCAATGTAAAAACCTTGGGTACTTGGGTTTTGATTTGGAGTGGTTGGGCTATTGGTGCCGCAGCAAGCCACCGTATTTCCACTTTGGTAGTTAAACAGGGCAGATACACATGGATTGTGTTGGGTGAAGTATGAAATAGTGCCAGAACTTAAGGTGCTGTTGTGGCTTGCGTTTATTTCAAACTGGCTATTTCTCGGCACGCACTGTTGGCCATTAATGAAGCCCAAACTGTTATCACCCACATGTGGCATATCATCTGCAATGCGAATTTGAGTTAGGGGCATATTTCCGGTATTGGTTAACCTAATTTGGTAACGAACCGTAGCGCCAGGTTGTGCATTTACTTGGGTGGTAAAAACACCACCATCCGTGCTTACCAGTTTTTCCGCGGTTAATTCATCTCTTGAACACATAAAATAACCCGCATGTACCGTATTGATATTATTAACAATACTATCTCTATTGGTAGTTACCTGGTTATTATGTCCCCTGTTATTTGGCATCATGGTGTTATTTACCCGGCAAATAAATGTAATCACTATCCGATCAGAGTGTAAGGTGTAACCGGGTGGAATTGGAGAAGGGCGATTTGGGTTTGGACTGAGTTGGCCAGCAAGTATTTGCCAATTTAATCGGGTTGCTCCATTTGCATTATTCGATACAATAAAAGGTGGGTTAATCACTTCACGGTTGTTGAAACTCGTATTGGTATCACAATTAATAAAGCCTGGATGACCCGTTGCCATACTATGAGGGAAAAGGTAATACCGCTCTGAACCTCCAATTAATGTTAGGTTTGCAGGAAGCATATCTGTAATGGTAATGCCATTGGCATCTAAAGGTGCATTTCCTTCGTTAATAACGTGCAATTGAAATTGAATTTCGTCACCAACACTATAGCATGGTCGTTCGCACACCAGTTTAGCCACTACAATTCTGGGTGTATTTTTCGCAGTGGTAAATGAATCAGTATCTGCTGCACTAAATACTTGCCCACCTCCCGGTGTGCCACCGCCACCAGTTACACCCCCTGAACAATTTGGTTCTAATTGCCTAAAGGTAACGTTTGCTGTATTTAAAACAGTATTGTTATATAAAGTTGGATTAGTTGTGCCATAAATCCAGAACCTCACTGACTCATTTGGCATAAGGGTGTGGCCCGGATTAACGGTAAGCCTAAAGCCTCTTGCATTGGGCGAGTTCGGATAAGCAGCACTTGTTATACTTTGCCATTGGTTGTTTAATAATGCGGATAAGGTGAATGGATTTCCAACTTGTGTGGAGGCAGTTGCCGTTCCTCGAGCAGCAATATGCGTTCCTGTGAAATTTGGAGGCAACAAATCGTTGATTTCAATAGTTGTTAATGGGAAATTTCCGGTGTTGGTAAAGTTGATTTCAAAAGCTACCGTACCACCCGGATTAAAGTCAGGGGTAAAATTTGGAGCACCTAAAGTTTTATTCAAACTCCCTGGGTTTCTTGAAGCATTTGGCAACGATTGAACCACATTAATGGTTACATCATTTGACGTTACCGTGTTTGAAAAGGCGCATGGAACATTGGTTTGATCCAGGTAACTTAACCTATTGGATGCCGTAGTGCCGCTAAAATTACAAGGGTAAAGAATATCAACAAAAAATTCATTTGATATTAAGGGAGTTAATTCTATTCCTACCTGGTTGGGCCCAATATTTCGGGTGGTTAGATTGGTTGGAACGCTTGAATTGGGGTTCAGAAAAAATGCCTGTTGAAAAACAGCTCCTGCGGGAATTTGATCAATAATTTGCAGCATTCGGCCTGAATTGGCAACCCTAAAGCAAAAATTATTGTTGCCAACGGTTACGTGGTACCTCACCACACTTCCCCTTAAAATATTCGTGCTGGTGTTGGAGCGCAAACTTTGCGTGATCCAAGGCAAACTTTGGTTCCAAATGGGGTTTGAAATATTGCTTGAGCACAACTCAATATCGTTTTGTATGACACGCATGCTCACAGGAAGGCTACTTCCGGCACACCTACTACAATCAATAGATCCAGCAACAGTAAAAGTTTCAAGACCAGCCGTGGTGGAGTTACTAAAATCAAAGCGGTAAGTATTGCCCACATTGGTGTAAGGAATAGTTGGCTGGATCACGTTAAACCCTGCGCCAAAAGTAACTTCAACAATTCTATTGCCAGGTCCTGATGAAAACTGATAGCTAAAGATATAGTCAATATACGCTGATACGGGCAAAACATTAGGCGGCAATGTACCTAATAAATGAGCTTGTATCGTTGAAGAAATGCCGCAATTCTGCTGACTATACCCTTTAATAGTGAGCAGGAGCAATAAAGATAAGAGTAGGTTTTTCATAGACATAACGTTTAATTGGATTACTGTTTTTTAAATATGATTAATAGTTTAATTTCCGGCTAAGTTATCATCAAGCAATAAGATGAAATGAGTAGCTTCACGGAATACGGGTATTCGCCCATGAAACCACCAATCTGATTTATGAATTGAAAATTATGCCAAGCTTTTAGGCAAAGCGAAATGAGTTTTTAATACAAGTAAATCTACTTGGCATTGAATAATGAGTTGCAGAAGTACAACTGCTTGAGGTAATGGTGGGTTGGGGGAGAAATTTATTTTAATACGTCATCATAAACACAAAAATGGGCTGTAAAGGAATATTGCCATAGTGCAACACGCTCCTCAATCCATTAAACTGTTTAATAATTCAAGCACACGTTGGAAGAACAAAAAAAGCGAAGCCGTTTGCAGCTTCGCTTTTTACAGAAAAACTTAGTAACTTCTATTAAGGCGTTAACGTTAATGGAAACTCAGCCTCCACATCCGTTTCCCCAACTGTTACATCAGCCGATTTGTTGATGCCATCATAATGTTTTAACACCAACTTAAATGTACCTGTAGCTGCCATGCCGGGGCTCACATCCACGTGAATTTTTAAACCCACAGGCAGGTTGTTGGCATCCTTGTCTTCCTTTTCCACCGTTACGCGGGAGGCTGCTCCACCGCTTATGGTGTAAAAAAACTGGTGCGCTTCCTTTTCCTTCTCCTCAATCTGATTGCTGATGCTATCAGTAGGTGTTTTGCTTTCGTCCAGCAAATACACCACCCCATCATAATGCTGGCCGGTGCTCAATGTTAAACCGCTAATTACGGGAGCGCCTGGCCCATCTCCATCTGCATCCTTCCAAGTGGCTGTTGTTACTTTACCTGACGGGTCTTCCAACTCCAACTTAACTGTGGTAATTACCTCCACCGGATTGCCTGGTTTAGCTGGCGTTTCTGGCTTGGTGTCATCATCTTTACAAGCGGAAAAGATAGCCGATGCGGCCAATAAGAATAAACTGTTGCGAATAATTGTGTTCATGTTGTTTAAATAAAAATGTAAAATTAAAATTGTTAAAATGGAATAATAAGCCTCACAACTACATTACTACCCGGCTCTAAGGCGTAGTAACGGAACCTGCTCAAATAATCACGGTAAGCCACATTAAATAAATTATTTACTGTAACTGACCAACGCAGGATTTGTTTGCCCAAACGGGTTTCAGCTCCGAAGCTGGCGTCCACCAAGTGATAGGCCGGTGGAGGGTTTACATAGTCAACACCGGTAGGGAAACGGTGTTGGTGCGCAGTAAATTGATATTGCACAGAAGTGTAAACATTGTAAAGTTTCCACCACTTGTCGCGCTCATAACCTAAGGTAAACCGTGCACGGTTGGCGGGCATAAAAATAAGCGGCACATTATCTGTGGTGTTTTGGGCATGCAAATAACTTACGTTAGCACCTGCAACAAAATACTTGCCCAAGGTGCGGTTAACCGTAGCTTCTGCACCTTGCAGCAACACATCATCTTGTACAAACACAAAGTTAGGAAACGCACCCCTAATGGTAATGGTAGGTTGTGGTAAAGGTACCTTGTAAATAAAATGGTTGATGCGGTTGCGGTACACACTGGCCTCCACATGCCATACATTATCATGCCACACTACACCAACCTCGGCATTGTAACTACGCTCCGCTTCTAATAAAGGGTTACCTGTTTCAAAAGTAGCTGTGCCTCCATGTAAGCCATAGCTGTACAACTCATTCATATTCGGAGCACGCCATGCCGATGAAAAATTGCCTTGTACCTTCAAATGCTCATTCAGCAAATACCCGCCCCCAACAGAAAAGGTGGTGTTGCCGAAGGTTTTTCCCTCAGCTTGCACCCCATTGCTGGTCCACTCAAAACGGGTTTGTTTGCGCCAATCATACCGCAAGCCGACTTCAGCCATCCAGCGGCCCCTTTGCCATTTTTCAACTACATATACCCCCGAAGTGTATGCCCTAAAATTAGGAATAATCGGCTGTACCCCACTGGTTACATTCCCTTGGTTCATCCAACTAATGCCGAACTGCCCTTTGATGTTTTTCCACTTGGGTTGCTCATACCTGGCTTCAGCTACATCAGTAACCAAAGTAAGTGCATACTGCGGCACCGCATTGTTCCATTGCGAGGTGGCCCATCTTGCAGGGCGGTCAAACTCCTTGCGGTCGTTCACCTGCCTGCTTAATTGTACCTGTACCTTGCCACCGGAGGGCATGGTGTAAAACACCTTTAAGGCACTAATGAGGTGACTCACTTCTTGCTTGGGTCTGTCAATAGCATAAGTAAACGCCCCCACGTAGGCCGGTTTGCCATTGGCAATAGCCACCATCAAATCGGTGGTATTGCCCACATGCGATGCGCGCAAAATTCCCAACTCTGTGCTAAAATAGCTTTGCATCCACTCCACGTGCCATTTTTTATAAGCATAGTGCAGGGCATAACTGCCATCCATTTCCTTAAATCCGGTGTTGGAAAGCACATAATCAGGCGTGCGAGAATCACCAGCCTTGCGCAACGTACCACGGGTGCGCCAACTCAGTTTGTGTTGTTTAAAATGCGATCCCTCCAACAATAACGATGTTGCCCCCAAACCATTGTTGGTTGCCCCCATGAGCTGGGCTTCACCTGATATCCCTTTGGTATCTTTAAAAGCGCGCGGGGTAATGCGCACCACACCACCAATAGCTTCTACCCCATACTCCACCGAAGCCGCCCCTTTAATCACTTCAAGTTTGGCAGGTGTAAACGGGTCAATCTCCGTACCATGGTCGGCTCCCCATTGCTGGCCCTCCTGCCTAATGCCATTGTTAATGGTAACTAGGCGGTTACTGTGCAAGCCACGTACAACTGGTTTACTAATTGTGGGCCCTGAGCTCAATAGTTGCACTCCGGCAAATTGTTTCAATTGTTCGGCCAAGTTAATGCCCGCATTGCGCTCAATCATTTTTTGATTGAGCACCACTCGTGATTGTACCGTAAAATCATGCAATTCATCCAAGTGGGTGGTAACTTCCACCTCATGCAAATGTTTACTTTCAGGGCACAATGGTATGCTTACCATTTTGGACTCATCCAACCAAATGGTAACCTGAAACTGGTGGTAACCGATTAAGCTTGATTGAATAGTGTACAATCCTTTAGGTAAGGAATCAAACACCAACAATCCCGTTTCTCCGGTAACCATGGTTTTGTGCAACTCAGGAATATATACACTTGCTGCCTCAAGCGGTTTTTTGCTCACACTATCAGTTACTGCAATCAATAACCTGAATTTTTTGGGCGGTACTACACCAGCCCAGGCCGCAAAAGCAAGGCATACTACTCCGGCTAACACTGTAAGCCGAAACAATAACATGTTTACTAAAAATAAAATATAATATAGGCTGCAAACACGAAGGTGTTTGCTAGAAAGGAGAAATTAAACAGCAACAGTTGGAGGTCCTTTGTTACTGATGAGCACTAACGCCTCTAAAAGTTGGGACGGCTGGTAGCTCTGAAAAAGATTATACGTAAACAACCCATAATTCAGGGTATAATAATGGGCTAAGCTATAATGCTTAATAAAATGAAAATCGCAACTGAAACACTTAGCTAAAGTGGCTGCAATATGTTTTGGGTGCTCACAGGAAGTCTCGTTGTTGGTTTTGCAAAAATAATCGTCCAGTTCGCAATGGTGTTGTGTATGTGTTGCATCAACATGCATAGCCAAAGCATGCTCCTCTATGGCATGATGATGCAAGGCGTTAAAAGGCAAAAAGGTAATGCCAAATAAACACAACAAACACCAGGCAATATAGGGTTGAAACATTTTCAAAACGGGAGCGAAGATAGTAATAGCATTGTGCTAAACAAAAACTGGGTAAAGGATTAATCCAATTGGCCTATAAACAACCGAGCCGCGGCCTTTGGCCGCGGCTCGGTTGCCATTTATTAAATCAATTCTTTTATTGGCTTGATTTAACCAATTTTTGACGGAGAACAAAGTTGTTTAATCTTAACTCTACAAAATAAGCACCTGCCGATATGGTTTCGGCACCTTGCAATGTAACAGTTGATTGACCTGCATTTATCGGAGTGATTTGCTCACTTACCAAACGGCCTTGTATATCAACCACACGAATGGATAAATCACCTGCTTCGGCAGCAGTTACATTAAACAATAGCTCTTGATTAAACGGATTTGGATAAGCGTTTGCAACCAGAGTTATTTGGCTGTCATCGCCTGCTAAAGTAACCACCGGATGATAAGTGAATTTACCGTTAACATCAACTTGCTTTAAGCG
>RDYC01000211.1 GCA_004293295.1 Bacteroidota bacterium | reverse complement strand
CTAAACCCAATTGTATTTGTTGTGCGCCCAACATGGTAGCTTTAATGCCGGATGCGCACACCTTGTTTATGGTGGTGCTGTCGGTCTCATCAGGAATACCCGCAAATTTTGCGGCCTGCCTCGCTGGTGCTTGTCCTAAATTGGCTGATAGTACATTGCCCATGTAAACAGATTGGATGTGTTCCGGCTGAACACCTGCTGAAACATAAGCATCTTCAATAACCAACGCTCCTAAAGCGGTTGCTGAAAAATCAGACAGGCTGCCTAAGAAACCTCCGATGGGAGTGCGTTTGGCGGATACAATAAAAACTTCTTTCATGTGGTAATTATTTACTGAGTTGAATAACATCTTCTTCTTTTAATCCGATGATTGGTGGGGTGATAATGCTTAATAAATTGAGGTAAATGCAAAGCGCACCCCTATGGTGTATTTCATGCACCAGCATTGCTCTTAAAAAATGGCCGATGGATGTTGGTTTGCCATTCAAAGCGGTAATTTTTCGTTGAAGGTCGTTGTCGGTTAAGGTACTAAAAACTTGCATAGATTGCCTATGCATTTCATGGAAGTAAGCGATAATGTTTTCGTAACCATCAGCCAAATCTGGGCCGCAACCTTTGTAAACAGAACGGTTGTTGAGTAGAACCTCTGCAAATAGGTTTCTTTCAATGGCGGCAATGTGCCTCAACATATCAGCCAAAGTAAATTTGCCGGGTAGGTACGTCCAGTTTATTTGGTCAGGTGGAATAACCTCAACCACTTTGGTAGTGATTTGCCTTGTTTTTTCATAGTATGCTAGAAATGAATCTACATTATTTATTTCCATGGTGTAATGTTTAAAATATACCAATTGGTATATTTTCAGGTAAAAAAATTAGTTTTTTAAGTTTTTAATAAAATTTTCTAGGTAATCCATTGAAGCATTTAGGTATTGCATTTTTCCTGATGCTTTGGCATGTAACACCGCTCCTTGTATCAATGCCGTTAACACTCCGCACACTTCTACAATATTGGTTGCTGGATTAATTTCTCCGCTTTTTATACCTGCCTTGAGTTGTTTTTCTACGGAATTTCTCCAGTAACCGATGGCAGCATTAACTTTTTCTTTTAAGGCTGGATGGGTATCATCAGCTTCCGTTGACGTATTGGCCACAGGGCAGCCGTTTTTTAAAAAGGGCAGCTTATGGTACTTGCGATAGGTATTGGGGTAAACGAGCAATTTATCAATGTAGGAAGGGTATTTGTCCATCTCCTCTTTAATGTATACAATCACTAACCTAAAATTGTATGCAAACGCAGCTAACGCAACGGCATCTTTATTGTCAAAGTTACCATATATGCTTCCCTTGGTTAATCCGGTAACCGCCATCATATCATTTAATGAGGTTCCTGCATACCCTTTGGTATTAAAAATGGGAGCTGTTTTTTCAATAATGAATTGTTTGGTGCGTTCTGCTTTTGAAGTCATGTAATTTATTTGCGCAGCAAATATAATTAAAAATACCAATTGGTATATTTTTGTGGAAAACAATTATTTCTATTCCATTACGTTCATTAATGCAATATGGTGTTGATCCGTTTTATCACAATGGTTATTTTGGTTATGGGGCTGGTTGATTGCAATACTTCAGCCAGAGAAAAAGCCACTGAAAAAAAGCCCTCTATAAATGTGCAAGCAGCAAAAGCTAAGGCAAAACAAGCGCTGGTTTTTTGTAAAGCCCAAAAGTACAACACCAACTTTTGCATTTTAATTGACATGAGCCTACACTCCGGGGTAAAGCGTTTTATGGTTTGGGATTTTAATAAGGATACCATTACGCATGCATTTTTGGTAGGCCATGGAAGTTGCGATAATCCTTGGAACAACGACTTTTCTAAAGACAACCCCAAGTTTAGCAATGTGGATGGAAGCCATTGCACTTCGTTGGGTAAATATAAAATTGGGGAGCGGGCACCCAGTGATTGGGGAGTGCGCATTAAATATGTGTTGCATGGTTTAGAAGCCACCAATAGCAATGCGCAAAAACGCTTTGTGGTATTTCATTCGTGGGAAGCTGTTTCAGATGAGGAGGTTTACCCGGCAGGCACTCCCGAGGGATGGGGCTGCCCAATTGTTTCCAATAACAGTTTTAAGCAAGTTGACCCATTATTAAAGGCCAGCAAAAAGCCAGTGTTGATGTGGATTTATAACTAAGCAAACTGGTGCTTTCAAATATATTTCGGTTATAAGTGATTTTTAAGTATTTTTATCATCAGCACAATAGCACATAATTAATGACTTACCAAAATTTTAAACCTTACTTTTGGGTTTATGCCATAGGGTTGATGTTGTTTTCTGCTGATGCGTTAGGTCAGCAACAGCCTTATTATTTCAGTGATCAAATTGATAGCTTGTTAAAGACCGATTCAAACAGTTACAAATACCAAACAGCCTCCTGGAACTATTCTTTTATCGGTAATTACAAACAGGCTATTCTGGTAAAGGAACAACAATACCCTTTGGCAAAAGCATCAAACCCTACTGATGAACAAAAGGCCCTGTTTAAATCGTATTATCCCGTTGATGCTAAAGCAGCCATTTTAAAAGAAGCGGCAGCAACACGGCTGCTGATTATCAATGAAGCTCATTACTCTGGTCTTCACAGGGCGTATCTATCGGGTTTGCTGAGCGATTTGTTTCAGATGGGTTATACGTTTATTGGAATGGAAGCATTGGGTTATGAAGATACCCTGTTACAACAGCGCGGTTACCCTTTAATCAGTACGGGATTTTACACCCAGGAACCCTGTTTTGGAAACCTTATTCGTGAAGCGTTGAAGACAGGCATGCAGGTTTTTCCGTATGAGCAACACTACAACGACAGCTTTCAAAGGGTGATAGGAAGAGAAAAATCACAGGCATTAAATATAAAAGCAGTACTAGATAAGCACCCACAAGCAAAGTTTATTATTTACTGCGGTTACGATCATGCAGCAGAAGATACCTTGAAAAATTTTATGGGTTTGCCAATGGCCGGGCAATTAAAAAGGCTTACAGGCATTGATCCATTTACCATTGACCAAACAGCACTAGCCGAATATGTGAATGTGGGTAATCGTTACCGCAAGCTCATGGCAGAAACTCATCCTGTTTTGTATGCTGACAGCGCAAGTCGTTATTTTAATCTGGCTTCATTTCCCAAAGCCATTGACTGCAACATTTACCACCCCAATACTGAATATGTTTTGGGAAGGCCAAGCTGGTTGGTAACACAAAACACCCGGTTGGTATTGCTGGGCAGCAAGGTAAAAATGGAGTTTCCTTGTTTGCTTAAAGTATACCTGGAATCAGATGACAGGAGGGTTGCCGTACCCATTGATGTGGTAGAAATAAAATCGGCTGACGAGCAAGTGGCTTCAGTGGTATTAAAACACAAGAAGCAGGTTGTTGTGGTTGAAAACAAGAAAGGTGATAAACAGGTTATTGAAGTAAAGTAAAGTTGCTGTGTTGGAAATCATATCACAATGCAAGTTTGTTGTACTAACTTGCCTGTAAATTTAATCATGCCTATAATCTTAAATGGAAGCAAATGTGCATGTAGTCAGGCACAGGAGGCAAATCAATCATGTTAATCATGCCGTGTAATGGTTATTTTTTACCATAGAGCGGCATAAAATGTGCCGGAGTACAGCATCAGCATAAAACGTAAATTAACAGAGGGCAATTAAACGCAACGAACATGACACAAACAGAAAGCAATAACACATGGCCCTTACCAAAATTTCATTTTGCGGTGAATATCAATGGCTGTAATTCTTCGTTTCAGGAAGTTTCCGGATTGGAAGCCGAAACGCAAGTAATTGATTACAGAGATGGCAGTTCCAAACAATTTTCCACGATAAAAATGCCCGGCATAGCCAAATTCGGAAATGTGATATTAAAAAGAGGGATATTTGTGAAAGACGATGCGTTCTTTACGTGGTATGCTGCGGTAAAGATGAATACCATTCAACGGTCAACAGTTGTGGTGAAGTTGCTGGATGAGGCAGGAAAACCAACCATAACATGGGCCCTGCAAAATGCATGGGTAACCAAAATTGAGGGAACCGATTTAGAATCTGAGGGAAATGAGGTTGCGGTGGAGTTAATTGAACTCGCCCATGAAGGTTTAGTCATTAGCAATGGTTGAACCGCAAGGGTGCATTGATTAGGTTATAATTTACCCTTCCCCCAGAATATTTCAGCAACCAAACAACGTTTTTTCTTAAAAAAAAGAATGTTTTCCTTTAAAAAAAAGGGGTTTTCTCTATTGTTTAAAAATGAGGTTTGGGGTAGGTTTGTAAAACGAGGAATAAAAATAAAACGAAACCTATTTACCCTTGGAGTTTCGCTATATTGTGCAATAGAGCCAATATGGGGAAACAAAACGGGTTTTGAGTTTCGTAGATAAACAAGTTATAGGATATAGCTTGACGAAAAACCACCTTAACATGAAAATAGTTTATAAAGACCCTTTAAGTAATATTGAATATATAGACCATGGAGAATGGCATAGGACAATTCTTGCAATCGAAACTCTAAGACCAGCAAATTTCAGTAAATCCAACAGTCAAACACTTTACAATATATTTACTGAGAGAAACTCTTTAGATTTACCATTCACGATAAAAAAAAGCGTTGATATAAAATCATTTTTAGAAAATTTAAAAAGTGTTTATTTAATTATTAATCATACAGAATTCAAACTGCGTCTTTCTATATATAATCGAATTAGTAACGATGGGAAACTACTAGTAGGAGGAGTCCTCAAAGTTTTAGCTCGTCATGACCGAGAATACAACAAACACCCACAAACCGATGCCATTTTATTCGATGAAAAAATAATTGTACCTGACATCGTTCAAGAATTAATAAATTGTAAAGTTACAGGTTCTGTTAAGCAAGTCGAAAACAGAAAAGTATATACAAATGGCGGCTACAAGTTGATTACAGAGATATTACCGAGAACAAACATTGAAGATATTATATCATTTTATCCAACAACAAAACACCATGAGGAGTAGTTTAATATTGCTAGTGATTATATATGTTCTAACCTCGTGTTCAGATAATAATACTGTGGTAATGGCTCATCAAAATAATACTCATAATATTACGGAAGATAGTGTAATAAAGATATTGAATCTATTAAAAAATGACCATCCAGATACTTTTATCTTTTTGAATTACTGGCAAGGAATGCCATTAGAATTTATACATATTCTTAATTCGGTTAATGTTAAAGAAAAAAATATTAAAAGTGATAAAGAATCTATGAGCCAAAGCTTGGATGACTTATCCTACACTTTTTTAACAAAGCCAGAAATATCGTCATCTTTAATCTTCATTTTAGATGATAGTCTTCAGCATTTAATAGCTATAGAGCTAACGAATACCTGGGAAACGTCAACCAATAAACCTAATGAAGGTATTGGACTAGACATCGTAACAGGCGAGATGAAGTATTTTTGGAGGGCTGAAAATATAAAAAAAGAGATAACCAGTTTATATCAACATTTTAATTATTTATTTGGTAAGCCAAAAGAATCAAGATTTGACAAAAGGCTACACCTTCTTTTACATAAGAATATGTTAAATCAATTCCTTAATTATAGCAATCACCTTACTCACTCTTCAATTAAGCCAGTTGACTTGCCAATTCGTGTTGCTTCTTGGACAATAAATAAAAGGGCTATTTTTTCTGTGTGTACTGAGTCAATTAAAACACAAAACAATGACATCTCCGACCAACAGTTTCTAGGGACAAGAATTGAAAATAGAATATTATTCACTCATATTGACCATGTAGAGACTCTTTTAAAAAATTACAACTCTCAAAAAAATGCGAGCGACAGTGTAAATGAATTTAAGAGGAGATTGCAGCGAGAAAAAATTTAGACAGATTGCTAAATCATATAACAGTGGTCTGCCTCAATTGGCGCAAGATCAGTAACATTAGCATTTTTATTCGTATTATTTTCTATCTTAGCAGGACAAATTAACCTTCCGAAGTCGGCTACAGCGCAAGGCCGCGGAACGTTATGCGAAACTAGAATGAGAATCTTACTACTTAGATTTATATCAATCACAATCATTTCATGTAATAATGAAACTATCACTCCGACTATTCAAAGTAATGGACAGATTGTTATTATTGATTCTTCGGGACAAACTGAAACTCTTTGGACATATGACTCCGATGAAAGATATGGTTACTACCCAGTTTATTACATTGGAAAGTCAATTGATACAATTCGTTTAGGACAAAGAAAAATACCAGGTTTTCGTTATGGACAAAAGGATTATAGCAAGCTTAAAAATTTCACTTGGGCTGACAGTACAAAAATGAGAATTATTGTCGACACCTCCTTTTCACTGACGCATAGAGTATACTATACCCACTATTCTGAGAAGGAAGATAAGGAGATTATTGATTCAACAAAATCTTTCAAGGCATATGCAATATTTGTTGAAAATCTTTGCGATTCACTACTTTCAATAGGCAATTTTAGTGAGTTAGGATTTACCATCAGACAGGCTAAAAATGAGCATGGTGATTGGATCGACATAGAAACACCCATTAGCTATTTTTGTGTAACTGGAGCTAGGGATATAGTAATTGAACCCAATGAATTAATTGTAGCTATGTTACCTCGTTATCGGGGTGACTATAAGACGGAATGTCGCTTGAAACATACGAGATGGCCGCACTCTGTATATTCAAATACATTCATTGACTACATTGACAAAAAACAACTAACAGATACCTTGAAATTCGAATATTAGCATCGCATAACATAGGCCGTGCCGGCAATTGGTGCTAACGTTCAATGTTTGGGTATTTCGTTTCCTTAAATTCTTTATCTTAGCTTGACAATTAAACGTTTCAAAGTCGCCAACAGCGCAAGGTTACGAAACGTTTGCTGCAACTTTTATGAAAGATAGAGATAGAGATAATATTATTTTTCCAATGGGTCGTGGTCTTGAAAAATACACTAAGGTTCAAGAAATAACTAATGACATATTTAAGGCAGACAAGCTATTCATTTCAATCCTGTCAATGGACTTTTTGCCTGAAGCTACCTTAAAATATCGGAAAGACCTTGAAGCAAAATGGATTGAAGTTATTCCTACCTTAAATAATGTAAAAAGTATTTCACTACGACACAAAGTTGACCAAAAATTCTTTGAAGCAGTGTGTTGTATGAAAAATCTTGAATGCTTGACATTTTGGAATTCGACAGTTGAAGATATCTCATCAATTACTAAACTAAAAGCTCTTAAACGTTTGGATATTGATAATTTCAGCAGACTTACCGACATCTCACCGCTTCAAAAATTAGAGAAACTCGAGATTTTAACAATTTCAAATAGTTTGAAAATAACCAACTATGAGACAATCGGACAATTAACAAACTTAATTGGGCTTGCAATTCAAGGAGACCAAATAGCTCCCAGAAACTTAAGATTAAAATCTTTAAAACCCTTTACTAAACTTAAAGTGTTAAAGCATTTAGACCTATCATCAACAACAGTCATTGACCAATCCTACGACACTTTGTTGGATATGGAAAGTTTGCAGCGGTTTGACTTAACAACTGTAATAAAAAAGCCTTTAAGAGAAAAAATAAAGACACACCCTAATCTGACTTCAGGTTTTTTCATGGACTACGATTGGGACAACAAAAAGCTATATGACGGAAAGGAATGGTAAAACAGCCACTAACAGCACAACTTGTCCCGAGCTACGGGATTTGCAATAGGCGTGCAATTCGTCTCCGTTTGAAAGGCTTTTAGTGGTTGGTAAATTCGTTTCCCTAAGCTATATTTGAGTTCAAACGCACGCCCATCGTAGCACTTGTCCCGCTTGCGGGATGTGCAAACCGCTATAGCCAATGCTAAAAAACGACAGACAATGAAAAAAACATTAACAATTTTATTACTGACCATTTCGACAGCAACATTTGGACAAACTGAAATTTTGAAAAAATATCAAACTGCGGACAGTTTACTTAAAGCCGACAATTTATCGGAAGCTTATAATATTCTCAAAGAGATTGAACCAAAGTGCGACAAAAAGGATACGCTTTACAATTATATTCTTTGGTATTATATAGCTGCAACATCCGAACTTGAAAGTCAAAACCGAATGACAGAACAATTTGAAACATCCCTAAAATATGGACTTGAAGCACTTGAACTAATACAGAAAGGGAAAAGCCGTTTTGACGAAAAGTTTGCTTCAAGAGAATTTTGGATGAATAAAAACATTATTATTTCATATTTCGGACTTAATCAATTCGACAAAGCAAAAACACACAGAGACATTCTTTACAAAGCGTATAAAGAAAAAAAATTACCCGAAGGAATTGATGGCTTTTTTAACTTTGACTTTTTCAAACTAAATAGCAATAATGTTTGGGGGTATGAATGGTATCCTGAATTACCAAAGGACAGATTTTCAAGTAGTTTTACCAAAGTCGTATATTATGTTTATAGCACAAATTCTGACGGAACTGACAAAGACCAGCTTTATAGGTTTCACGTTTTAATGTTTCATCATGACAGTAAAAACGCAAAGTTTGACTACTTGTTAGAAAAGCAAATGGAAACTAACGAAGCGACAATAAGTGGTTCTTATTATCAATATACCTACAAAGCAGACATTGACTACAAAAAACTAAAAGAAGATATAAAGGAAATAATAACAAAGGAAATAGAGCCAAGTAGCAGACGAACAGTACCAAAGCGAAAATAAGCACTGGCTATAACACGCGTAACTGTTCTCACTTTGTGAGATAAATGCACAACTTCAATCAAAATTGCTAAAAGCTGTTTTTGAAGCAAAAGTGAAAGTGTTTAGCAGCGATTTTTCCAACCTTCACTATATTACTTAAATAACCTATTTTTGAGTTGCAAAACGTGGTTTTAAAAAGACTGAGGTTAGCGGTAATTATATGACAAACAAACTGACATTGATTTTATTTCTTATACTGACTATATCATGTGGTCTTAAGTACCTTAAAAAGAAACAAAGAAGGCAAACGTGGAATGACAACATATATAATGACAAAAAATTATCAGAGACTAGGCAAAAGATATACAACACTTCAGACACAATATTTGAAATTTGTAATGGTCAATACTATTGGCTTTATAAAACTAAAAATAATAATGTAATCACCTCTGCATACAGAAATCGTACTCAAGGACAATATCGATTTAAAATTTCGTCTCACTATCCTACCAGCGGTTTTGACAGTATTATAAAATTTATTATTCACAACCGTATAGATACTGTTTTGACTTCACCAAAGACAGATTTTGGATGTGATCATTGTCCAGGATATGAACTAACACTATTGGTTAAAAAAGATACCATTACTCATTATTGGCTAGAAACCATACAAATTGGAAAGGGTGATTCAACACACATAAAATGGAAACTATCTCTATTGACAAATGATTACATAAAGAATAACTACCGCTAACAGCACCTACAAAAAATTATCGGTTCAGTGCTTAATTGAAACTTTCCCGCAAGCAGAGCTAGTGATGGTTTCGATTGGATTTTTGATGTGAGGCAAACATTGATTTCTTTCCTTCGATTTTTATTTGTTTAAATCCAAATAAATAATATTTTTAATCCCCATTTTAACACTTAACAGTATGACCCAAAAAATTACAACCGGGGTTTTTATTACCGGTGCCGCTGCGCGCATAGCCCAAGAAGTGGCCATGCTAGATTTGCTTATGCAACAAAAAGGACTGGTGCTGAATCAAAGCAACACCTTGCTTTCGGGGTTTAGCTCAGGATCGCTGAATTTATTGGCTATCAACGTTTGTTTTCGTGATAACAACCCACTGAGTTGGGACAGTTATTATAAAAATGAGGTGTTGTTTACATTAAGGAACAAAGATGTTTTTGAGTTCCTTCCGCGCACCAAAGATTCCATTTTAAACACGGCTCCCTTGCGAGCCACCTTGAATAAATTTTTAAGTGATGGAGGCATCAATTACATCGGTGATTTGAGTTTTACATCAAACATTTTAACAGCCGTAAAAGGAACACAAGATACCGTTTGGATTAACAACGGTGATGATGGGCAATATGCGCTTGCATCGGATGTTTTCATGTCATCTACCGCAATTCCGGTGGTGTTTCCTCCCCAAACCATCTCTTATAAAACTGGCACCACCCGAAATATTCCTGATGCTGAATTTGTTGATGGAGGAACCCATGGTGTTTTCAAAAATTTCGAAAACACTTTTTTACCTTTTATCAAACAAAACGGACCTTTAGACACCTTGCATATCGTAAGTCCGATGCGTGAAGCATTTAATGAAGAAAGCAAAGGTTTTTTCTCCTTGTTGCGAACTGAAAGCTTAAGTGATGCCGAACAAGCTCTTCATCAAGGTTTCAGCTTAAACATATCCATTGATGCTTTCAACAAGTTTTGCATCGCGCTTCAGGCGGCTAACGCAACAAGTTTAATTGCCAATAATATTTTGGTGAGTATTCCTTCCATGAATACCAATTCCGGCATCCTTGATTTTGATGCTGAACAAGATGTGTATAATACCGTGATTGATTGGGTTAAAAACCAGCACCCGGAACAACTGGCTGTTCCGTTGGATGTGTATGTTAAAAATAATCCGGTAAAAGGCATCATTACGGTTTAGTTGCTCATTTTCGATGGAATGAAGAAGTCCATTTCATGCTTGTTATCAACTAGCTGAAAGAAATTTCCCAAGTTCATGCCCAATTTTATACCTCAGCTTGTGGCTAGGTTTTTCAAAACTTGTCTAGCTTTGCGGTAGGCTGGTGTTAGTGGATTTTATAGTGCTATTTCCCACTAAGACAACCTATCTTTAACAAATGAGTATTTTGACGGACGAAATTTACCAGAATCAATGACAATCACAATAGGAATCATACTTGCAATTTTTCTTTCCCTTATTTTAATCAGCAAAAAAGGTAAATCGCTCCCAGACAAAATATTATTAGCTTGGTTGATTACCATTGCAACCACTCTTATTTTGTATAAGTTACAAACAGAGGAAGCGAGGTATAATTACCCGTTTTTCTTAGGTTGGGGTTTCCCATTCCCGTTGCTTCAATGGCCTTTTCTTTATGTATATGTAGTAGCGCTAACTTCAAAAGAACCGTTAAGGGTCAGGCTATTATTGCATTTTTTGCCGTTTGTTTGCAGTGTTTTACTTTTTTCAAGGTATTTCTTTCTGCCTAACCAACTCAAAATTGATATTTACAATAGGCAAGGAGAGGGATATGAAACTGAAATGACCATCAATTTAATGGCTATTATACTATCTGCAATAGTTTATACCATTTTATCGGGTTATGAGTTATTGAGGTATAAACAAAGAATTAAAGATGAATTTTCTTCTACGGAAAAAATCACCTTGAATTGGTTACGCTACCTCATCATTGGGATGACTTGTATTTTGTTTGTAGTTCTTTTGGGAGGAAATGATGAATATATTTTCTCATCCATTACCTTCTTGGTTCTTTACATCGGTTATTTCGGAATTAAACAAGTAGGGATTTTTAATGAAAATTTTCAAATGGAACAAAGGGTTGTTTCTATAAATGACTCACAGTTAACAAGTGAAAATGTAGACTCTTCAAACACCAATGAAACCATTACCATTCCTGAAATAGTACCCACACCAGAGAAAGTAAAATATGAAAAAACCAAGATAAGTGATGATGAAATGATTGCGATTCATCAACAGCTTAAGGAACTGATGTATAGAGAAAAATTGTACAAAAACGCGGAGCTTACTTTATCCGAAGTAGCTCAAAAAATACCCGTTCACCCCAATACGCTATCGCAGGTAATAAATACAGCAGAAGGAAAAAACTTTTACGACTATATCAATTTACAACGAATTGAAGAATTTCAACGAATCATCTTTTTACCGCAAAACAAAGAATATACTTTATTGTCATTAGCATTTGAATGTGGCTTTAACTCAAAAACCTCATTTAACCGAAACTTCAAAAAAGTAACACATCTTTCTCCATCTGAATACATCAAGCAAAAAAACATTCAATTGAAAGATTAAAAGAACTTCAATTTGGTAAATCCTGCTCCGTGATGTTGTAAGGTGTTGTTAATTAATAGTATATGTTTTGGGTTGTATAGGTTTCAACTTTCATAGTGGGGCGATGCAACCGGAAATCAACCCTAGTTTTGCAGCTTAAATTCAAAAATAATGACAAAGCAAAACTTACACATGGGTGTAATTTTTACGGTATTCACTTTACTATTTATCAGTTGTGCAAAAGAAAAATTGATAGAGGCCGATGGAAATTTAGTTCCCAAAACGGTTACCCAAGACCCAACGCTTCCTTCAATAAGTGTAAATGGAGCTAAACTTCATTCCTTGGCGTTTGGTCCTGTAGATAGCACATTGGTTATTTGCATTCATGGTGGACCCGGTGAAAATTTCAAATACTTGCTCAATTGTAAAAGTTTGGCAAACAAAGGTTATCGGGTGATTTTTTATGACCAACGAGGTTCCGGATTATCAGAACGCTTTAATAAAGAATGGTATTTGAGCTTCGGGGAAAATACCATTGAAGAAGTTTTTTATAAAGAATTGAAAGGTGTTATTGACTATTATAAAACGAGTTCGTCACAAAAAGTTGTTTTGCTAACTCAGTCGTGGGGTTCGATGCTTGCAACAGGTTTTGTGGGCAAATATCCGAGCAGTGTACAAGGATTAATACTTGCTGAACCTGGCGGATTAAAATGGGATGATGTTGTGGAATATATGAGTAATTCCCGTTCAATTAAACTATGGAGAGAAGCGTTTAATGACGCAACTTACCTAGATCAGTTTATTACAGGCAAAGAAAATCAGCATAATATTCTTGATTATAAAATTGCTTTATTATCAACAAGTAATGTTGTTGTGGGAGATATAAAATCAAATTTGGGAGCAAACGCAAGTTATTATAAATCTGTACGTGTTGGTGCAGTGATATTTGCAGTTATGAATGAAATTGGAGAAAAGTACAAACCTGATTTTTCGGAGGGTATTTCCCACTTTAATAAAAAGGTTCTCTTCTTTTATAGCGGTAATAATCAGGCTTATCCTGATAGTTGGGCTGAAAAAACAGCTTCGGTTTATGTCAATAAAGAGGTAGTAAAAGTGAATGGTGTTGGGCATTCTGGTATGTTTG
>RDYC01000210.1 GCA_004293295.1 Bacteroidota bacterium | reverse complement strand
TGTTGCTAAAAACCAATATTGATTTATTAACGGTTAACCTCAACACCTTGGATAAAACCAAAGGTGATGTTGAAAAATTATACCAAAATGGATTGCTTGAAAAAACGGAGTTTGACAGGATTAGTTTGCAGTATAGCTCGCTAAGCCTACAACGCGATAAACTTACTGACCAACATAAGTTGGCAACAATGGTATTAAAAGTGCAAATGGGCTTAAAATCAAATGACGAAATTGAGCTAACTGATGATTTGTTGAAGATGTATGAAACATCTAAAACGATATTAATTGAATCAAACATTGATTACACAAAGAGGCCGGAGTACCAACTGGTAGAACAACAAATCAGGTTAAATACATTGGATAAGAAGAGGTACCAGTTTGGATATGCACCAACATTAACCGGGTATATTACCCATCAGGAAAATACGTTCGGCCAAACATTTGGAGAGTTATCTAACCAATGGTTTCCCGGAACAATATGGGGGCTTAACTTAAGTGTTCCCATTTTTGATGGATTTAAAAAATCATCACAAATTCAACAAGCAAAAATCAATATCTCAAAAGCTGAAAATGATAAGAAAAACTTGGAAAGCTTTATAAATCAAGAGGTGTTTAATGCCAAAACTACTTATCAACGTGCAGGAGAACAGTTAGAAATACAAAAGAAAAACATGCAATTGGCGCAAGAAATCTATGATAGAACACAAATAAAATATAAGAATGGCGTTGGGTCCAGTTTAGAGCTTACTACCTCACAAAATGATTTAGAAACTGCTCGTGCCAACTATTTAAATACACTTTACGAATATTTTGTTGCACAACTTGACTTAAGAAAAGCAACAGGTAACATTAAATAATATTATAATAATAACATCCAAACATATGAAAAACACGTTAACATTAATCATTTCAACAGCTATCTTATTTTTAGCCGCCTGTGGCGGTGGAGATAGCATGGAAGCTAAAAAAGCTGAGCTGGAAAAATTAAAAGCAGAGCAAGCGGAATTGGCCAGTAAAATAGCCACCTTACAAGAGGAAATTGCAAAAGCGGGAGATACTGCCAATACAGAAAATAGCCGTGCAAAAACCATTGCCATTACTTCGGTAACCGCTCAGGATTTTGTGCATGCCATTGATATACAAGGTAGGGTTGATGGAGATGAAAACATCACTTATAGTGCTAAAGTGCCAAGTGTAGTAACCAAAATACATGTTAAAGCAGGTGACCGTGTGAGCCCGGGTCAGGTGATGGCCAGCTTAGATGGAGGGGTGTTGGTTGCACAACTTGATGCATTAAAAAAATCGCATGAGTTGGCAAGTACTTTGTATGAAAAAAGGAAAGCATTATGGGACCAAAAAGTAGGCAGTGAGATTGAGTTTTTGCAAGCAAAAAATCAAAAAGAGGGCCTTGAAAAACAAATGTTAGCCATTAAAGAAAACCTGGACATGTACTACATTAAAGCTGATTATGCCGGAACAATAGATGAAGTAATTATTAAAGTTGGACAGAACGTAGCACCGGGTGTGCCAACATTTACGGTGGTAAACCCTGATCGCTTAAAAATCAAAGCTGATTTGTCAGAGTCGTATGCCAGCCAGGTAAAAACAGGAAACCCGGTTGAACTTCATTTCCCGGATATTGACAAGAATATTTCGGCTAAAGTTACGTATGCATCAAAATCAATTGACGCAATGACCCGTACTTTTAATGTAGAAATGAATTTAACAGGAGATAATGACTTGCACCCAAACATGGTGGCTGAGGTTAAAATTTTTGATTATGAAAAGAAGAATGCGATTGTAGTGCCCATTAATGCTATACAAGAAATTGATGAAGAAAATGTGGTGTTTGTTGCAGTTAAGGAAGCAACAGAATTGGTAGCCAAAAAAGTAAAGGTAACAATCGGGAAAAGTTACAATGGAAAAGCGGAAGTGCTAAGTGGCTTAAATGTGGGTGATCAACTCATTACTACCGGTTTTCAGGACTTAACCGATGGTCAAGCTTTAAAATTGTAATTAAAGTATTTATTAAATAATAGCTTTTAACATAACTGATTATGCAAGATATAGAGAAAGAATTTAAACCATCCAGTTGGAGTATTGATAATAAAACAAGTATCTACATACTTACGATTATCATCACCTTGGCCGGTTTGTTTTCGTACAACAGCTTACCCAAGGAACAGTTCCCTGAGGTAAAATTCCCTAGTATTTTAATTACCACAATTTATCCGGGCACTTCTCCAAACGATATGGAGAAGTTGGTTACCAAACAACTGGAAAAACAATTGAATACCCTAACAGGGGTTAAAAAGATAAAGAGCAATTCTGTTCAGGATTTTTCTGTAATTAATGTTGAGTTCAATACGGATCAAAATGTAGATTTATCTTTACAACGTGTAAAGGATGCGGTAGATAAAGCAAAGAACAACTTACCCAATAACTTACCAGATGACCCCCAAGTAACGGACATTGATGCGTCACAATTTCCCATTATGCAAGTGCATGTTAGTGGCGACTTGCCACTAGATAAAATGAAAAAGTATGCGGATGACTTAAAGGACGAAATTGAGGGATTAAAAGAGATTACCCGCGCTGATATGGCTGGAGCACTTGAACGCGAAATCCAAGAGAATATCGACATGTATAAAGCGGAAGAGGCAAAAATTACGTTTAATGATATTGAAAACGCCATCAAGTATGAAAACATGACGGTAAGTGGTGGTTTGATTGATATGGACGGATTAAAACGCTCAATTAGTGTTAAAGGAGAATATAAAGATGCCATAAAAATTAGCGACATTGTGCTTACCGGACAAACCGGAGCAACTGTTTTTTTAAAGGATATTGCTGAAATAAAAGATGGTTTTGAAGAGAAAGAAAGTTACGCCCGTTTACAACATAAAAATGTAATCAGCTTAAATGTGATTAAAAAGAGTGGCGAAAACTTGATTAATGCAGCTGATAAAATTAAGTTAATTTCAGAGCGTTATGAGAAAGAAGTTTTTCCTCCGGGACTTAAAGTAACCATTACTGGCGATCAATCAGAAGAAACCAGAACAACACTGCATGATTTAATTAATACCATCATCATCGGGTTTATTCTGGTAACGGTTATTTTAATGTTTTTTATGGGTGCTACCAATGCCATTTTCGTAGCCATGTCGGTGCCCCTATCATGTGCCATTGCGTTTTTGGTGTTCCCAACCATCGGCTTTAAACTAAACTTCATTGTATTGTTCTCATTTCTGTTAGCTTTAGGTATTGTAGTGGATGATGCTATTGTGGTGGTAGAAAATACCCACCGTATTTTTGCCAACGGTAAAATGCCCATAAAAAAGGCAGCAAAACTAGCTGCGGGCGAAGTATTCTTGCCGGTGCTTTCAGGTACCGCAACCACGTTGGCTCCGTTTATCCCATTGGCTTTCTGGCAAGGTGTTATCGGTAAGTTTATGTTTTATTTACCCATTACCCTTATTGTAACACTTACTGCATCATTGGTTGTGGCCTATATTATTAATCCGGTTTTTGCGGTTGATTTTATGAAAACACACGAAGAAGAAGATAAAGTGCGTAACAACAAAAAGGGCTACAGAATTACAGCAGTGGTATTTGCAGTAATTGCATTGGGATCATACTTAACAGGAAACTTCGGTACGGGTAATTTTGTAATAACCATGTTTGGATTGTACAGCTTAAACCGTTTTGTATTGTGGAAGTGGATTAAAAATTTCCAAGAGGTGCGTTGGCCAAAAGTGCAAAACTTTTATAAAGGCATTATGGAGTGGTCGTTGCAAAAAAGAAGGCCAATCTGGTTAATGGTGGGTACCGTGGTATTGTTCTTTTTTACTATTGTGTTAACAGCGGTGGTATCACCAAGTGTGGTATTCTTTCCCAAGTCGGATCCGAATTTTGTTTATACCTACATTACTTTACCAACCGGAACATCTGCTGCTTACACCGATTCAATTACCCAAATTGTAGAAGACAGGGTTTATAAAGTGGTGGGTGACAGCAACCCGATTGTAGAGTCAATTATCTCTAACGTAGCAGTAGGCGCAAACGATCCATCTCAGTTCGAATACAATTTTAGCCCTACTCCACATTTAGGTAAAGTTACCGTAGCGTTTGTTGAGTTTGCTAAACGTAATGGGGAATCAACAGCCCAGTATCTTGATTTGATAAGGGAAGCAACCAAAGGCATTCCTGGTGCAGAAATTATTGTTGACCAAGAAAATAATGGACCACCAACCGGTAAACCTATTGCCGTAGAAATAAAAGGTGATGACATTAACCAATTAACCGGAGTTGCCGCTGATGTAAAACGATATTTAGATTCATTGGCAGTTCCTGGCGTGGAAGAGTTAAAATCGGATGTGCAAAGCAATAAACCCGAAATTGTGGTTGAAGTAAACAGAGAACGTGCAAACCGAGAAGGCATAAGCACCGCACAAATTGGTGGAGAACTTCGTGCAGCTATTTTTGGCAAAGAGGTGAGTAAGTTTAAGGATGCCAATGATGAATACCCGATACAAATCAGGTATAAAAAAGAGCAACGCAACAGCATAGATGCCCTAATGAACTTAAAACTAACATTCCGTGATATGAATATGGGTGGAGCAGTGCGTCAGATTCCGTTATCTTCGGTTGCAACGGTGCATTACGGAAATACATATGGTGGTATTAAGCGCTTAAACGAAAAGCCGATTATCACACTCTCGTCAAACGTGTTAAATGGCTATAATGCAAATGATATTGTTGGTAAAATAGATAATGCCCTTAAGCGTTATAAATTGCCTCAGGGTGTTAGTATAAAAATGGGTGGTGAACAAGAAGAGCAAGCTGAAACAGGCGCTTTTCTCGGTGGAGCTTTACTCAGTGCTTTGGGGTTAATCTTTTTGATATTGGTAACCCAATTCAACTCCATATCAAAACCAATTATTATCTTGAGTGAAATTGTGTTGAGTTTAATTGGGGTGCTTTTAGGATTCTCTATTTTTAACATGGAAATCTCCATTATTATGACCGGAGTGGGTATTGTGGCCTTAGCGGGTATAGTAGTTCGTAACGGTATATTATTGGTTGAGTTCACAGAAATTCTCCTTAAACAGGGCATGCCTTTGCGCGAAGCAATTATTGAAGCCGGACGTACCAGGATGACTCCTGTACTGTTAACGGCAACAGCAACCATGTTGGGATTAATACCTTTGGCAGTAGGGTTAAATATTGATTTTGCCAAATTGTTTCAAGAAGGTAACCCGCACATATTCTTCGGTGGTGATAGTGTAGCATTCTGGGGGCCTTTATCGTGGACCATGATATTTGGTTTAGGCTTTGCTACATTCCTAACCTTGATTTTGGTTCCGGTGATGCTTTACCTGTCAGAAAGGTTAAAAGCAAAACTTGGCATGAAAAATGCGCATCATTAGTCAAAAGAATTGTAAATTTTTTTTTACCAAAAAACATGCAATTTTCAGTTAAAGTAATAAAACAAATGTTTAAACATTGCGTTATTAATGCAATTCTCAGTTAGATCAAAAGTATTGCATCTTTGAGTAGAGGTGCAATTTGTTTCATAGGCTAGGGTGAGCCCCCGGGAAACCGGGGGCTTCGCTTTTTACAGGGTTGCACTTTATTTTGCTACTTTCGTTTAATGGATGTTATTATTTATCATAACCAGGCTTGCAGCAACAGTTGCAGTGCATTAAGGTTGTTAGAGGAAAAAGGAATTGATGTTCAGGTTGTTGATTATTTGGCAAATCCTCCTACTAAAGAAACCATTGTAGCATTATTGTTGCTTTTAGGAATTGAACCCAAACAACTTGTACGCATAAAGGAGCCTGTTTTTCAGCCATATCTATATCAGTTGCTTACCGATGAACAGTATATCGAGTTGTTGGTTCAATTCCCCATTTTAATTCAACGACCGATTGTGGTGCATGGAAACAAGGATCTTATTTTACCGTTTATTTCATTTATCTGTATATATTGTAATAACTATAATATCTTTTCACACAAATCACATCTATGAATAAAATTACTTTACTGGCAGCCCTCGCTTTTTCGGCCTCGGTTGCGTTTGCACAAAAACAAGCTCCTCAAAACTGGTTTCATTTGGATCCTAAACAAGATAAATACAACGGAGTAAGCTCGGACAGGACTTATAACGAACTCCTCAAAGGTAAACAGGGTAAAACGGTTATTGTTGCGGTTATTGATGGCGGCACAGAAGTTAACCACGAGGATTTAAAACAAGTCATTTGGGTTAATCAAAAGGAAATTCCCGGTAATGGAATTGATGATGATTATAATGGATACACTGACGATATTAATGGCTGGAACTTTATTGGAGGTGCTGAAAAAAATGTGGCCGAGGACAACTTAGAAGTAACACGACTATATAAGGAACTAAGCACAAAATTTAAAAATGGAGATACCGTGGGCCTTGAGGGAAAGGAGAAGGAGTCGTATGAGTTGTATAAAAAAGTTAAGGCAGAATACCTGAAAAACTTTAACCAGTACACCATGCTCAAAGGGGTGTATTCTTCATTAAGTAAAGGGCTAAAAGGTTTAGGCGCAAAAATTGGCAAGGATGAAGTAACTGCCGAAGACTTAAAGGCTTACCAAACTACCGATGCGAGCGAAAATATGGCGATACAAGCCATATTAAGAGCAGTTAAAGGTAAAAAAAACGCGAAGATAAAAATCAGTGAGGTGGCTAAGCAAATTGATGGTGGCAAGGAGCAAATTTCAAAGTTTGTTGATTTTCATTACAATACTGAGTTAGATGCTAGGAGTGTGGTGGGCGATAACTACGAAAATGTAAACGAAAGGTATTATGGCAATAACAGGGTGAGTTCACCCAACGGAGAACATGGCACACACGTGGCAGGTATTATTGCGGCTATCAGGAACAACAACATTGGCATGAATGGGGTTGCTGACCAAGTTAAAATTATGGTGTTGCGCGTGGTGCCTGATGGAGATGAGCGGGATAAAGATGTGGCCAATGCCATTAAGTATGCAGTTGATAACGGGGCATCAGTAATTAACATGAGTTTTGGTAAATCATTTTCACCTAACAAGGGTATTGTTGACGAAGCCGTGAGGTATGCATTAAGTAAGGATGTGTTGCTGGTGCATGGTGCCGGAAATGATAGTAAGGATATTGATGTAGAAAATAATTTTCCCAATAAAAAAATGGATAGTTACACCGGAGAAAATTGGTTGGAGGTTGGTGCTTCAAGTTGGCAGAAAAAGAAACAAATACCAGCTGTTTTTAGCAACTTTGGCGCAAGTAATGTAGATGTATTTGCCCCGGGAGTAGATATTTATTCGTGCATACCGGAAAGCAACTATGCCAGTTATGATGGAACCAGTATGGCATCACCTGTAACTGCAGGCGTGGCGGCTGTAATAAGAAGTTACTTTCCGCACCTTAAGGCGGGTCAAGTAAAGGAAATTATTAAAAAGAGTGCCATTCCGGTAAAACGTAAGGTGTACGTTCCTGGAACAAAAAAGAAGGTAAAAATGAAACAACTTTGCGATGCAGGAGGGATTGTTAACTTGTATGAGGCGGTTAAGCTTGCAGAGACTTATCCTAAAAAATAATTCCATAAAAAAGGCAACCAAGTAGGTTGCCTTTTTTGCAATAAATAGATTGAATTTGGTTATAATAAAAACCCGAAAGCCAATTGCAAAGGATAAAAGTTGGATGCGTCACGTTGTTTAAAGTAGCGGGTAACATTTATTGACCAATCCATATAAAACAAGTGTTTTTGGTTAATGCGTCTACCTAAACCCATATACACAGCCAATTGAATCGGGTTTACATCACTGATATGTTGTTCTTTGTCTTCCCTGTTTAAGCGATAATGATAAGTATTATTGATGCTATAGCCAACTGTTGCCCCAAATTGATAAAATTTACCATCTTTATTTTCGTTTTTGTAGTAACGGTAACGTAACGGAATTTGTAAACTGGTTTGGTTAATGCGGGCGTATTTTAGGTTAGGAGGTGCAGTAACAAGTTTATTACCAGTATTGATCATTGCATCCATGGCAATGGATGTGATGTTCAATTGCAATCCTGTTTGTAAAGCCCCTTTTTTACTTATCCCCTTTTCGGCCTCCACCATAAAACGTGAACCAATGCCATAATCAACATAAATATCATCGCTTATACCAAGTGGGTTCACAAAACCAAATGCAGCACCCAAATTTAAACGTGTAGGTTGGGAGGTTTGGGCCTGGGCTACATAACCAAGTAGCATCATGCAGGAGATTAAATAGTTTTTCATGATTACAAAGTAATATAAATTCCGAATCTTATGGAATAGGCAACATATTCGGAGTTGTATCTCAATGGCTGCAGAGGGGAATCACGTATAAATAAGTTACTTATTACAAACACTTCCGGGTTGTACTCCCATTCACTAAAAATAACCAAGCTGTTTCGTTTGTTGAACTTGATTTTTTTTGAAAGGGAAAACAGGTAAGTAGGGTATTTTTTTTCATTACCTCTCACTTCATCAACGCCTGCACTTGTCGAAAATGCGGGTATGAAAGCCTCGAAATGGCTATTTTTTGTATCAAATTTCATCCGGTTAAAAGCAATTCCTGCTGATAACATGAACAACTCCTGTTGTTTGCTATTTTGGAAGGCATAACTAACCAATAATGGCACTTGCAAACCGGTTATTTGAAGGTCAAATGATTCGCTAAAAACATCGTTTTGTAAGCTTACATAACAAGACTTATCCGTTGTGCGGGCATCTATGGAAACACTCCAGGCTTTGGTAATATTGCTGATGAGTTTAATAAACAGCCCGTGGTCGTATCCATTGGCATTGTTGTAAGTAAAGTCTGTTGATGTTGGTTTAATGAGGTGTTGCCCCACATACCCTCCTTGCGCAAATTGTATAATGGGTATTTGCCGAACTGAATCTTTGCGCAGGAAAATTTGTGCCTGTACGCCTAGTGCCATGCAAATGCAAACAATAACAAATACTGTTTTTTGTATGGTTTTACAAAGTAACATATAATCCTAAACGTATGGATGATAAACGATAATGACTTTGAGCAATGCCCCCGTTATAATAAATGCTAAATCCTTCGGGGTTGTACTCCCACTCTCCAAATACCACGGCACCATTTCTATTGGTAATCGGAAGTTTCTTGGATAAACCAAACACATAACTGGTGTAACGTTGTTTGAATGCGCGGTCTATTTCAACCGGATAACGTATGAGGTAGATGCTAGGATTATAGGTTTGATAGGACATGCGGTTAAAACTTAATCCGCCTGTGATACCTAAGAACTCCTGATTTTTACGGTTGTAAATGGTATAAGTGAGTAAGCAAGGCAACTGGGTACCTTTTTGGATAAAATGAAATGGAACCAAATAATTATCAGACCCCACTGAACCAGACTTTTTAATGCTACGCGCATCCAAAACCAATGTCCAATGTTTATAAATATTTAAGCGTATTCCGAGCAATAATCCTTGGTCAAAGCCATTTTTATTTCCATTTCCCCAATATACTTCGATGGTTTTTTCTTCGGGATGTAAAAATTGCGTACCCATATAACCACCTACACCCAATTGCCAGATGGGAAGGTTCCTTGTAGAATCTTTATGGTGAAAAATTTGTGCGTTCACCATGTTTGCTGAGTATATGATGGCAATAACCACAAATAGTTTTTTCATAAACTAAAATTAATGTAGGTACCGCAACGAATAAAAAGGGGTGTAAACTTATCTTGATTGGTGGAAACAAGGTATATGGGATCCACAACACGGTTTCTAAAGCGTGATGTATATAGATTTAATTGGTATTCATTAAACATCCGCATTTGAATTGAGCCTTTTTTGTTTAATTTAACATTTTTAAACACACCAATCATTATGGAGTAATCATTACCATGTGATTTTTTCGTAATTTCTTTAGAAGCAACGGTGCTTGGCCAAGTAGTAATGACATTCTCATATATGGTATTGTAAGTATTCCAATTGTAAGAAGCCCCTATATTGATTCCTAACAATGGCTTATTTTGTTTTGAATGAAAGACGTAAGAAACAAAAATGGGGACTTGCAAGGTGGTGGTATTCATTATAAAAAAATCAGGATTAACCCCTACTCTTAGTTTGAGCACATGTTCGCTTTTGCACCAACGAAAGTCAGTTGAAATGCTTAAACGTGGGGTGAAGGAGTAGCTTGTTTGCGCCATGAAACCAAAGTTACTTCCGGTTGAAGTATATGCACCATCTGGTTGACCAAACAAGTAGCTTAAGCCTACAAATGCACCAATACCTAAACTAATTTTATCACGAAATTTTAAGGAGTCTTGATGCTTGTGTTGAGCCTTTAAACCTTGCGTACCTAAGACAATAATAATGAATAGCGCAATTCTTTTCATACACGAATTTTAATCCAATATACCTAAATAGTGGGGAGTAACTTTAACCATTAAGAAAGGTTTAAGTACTTTTTTAGTAAACGTTAACAAATGAGTATAATCAAGCGAATACTATTTCTTGTAGAAGACAATTGTATTCAGTTGGTCAAAAAGGTGCTTGCAGGAAACTACCTTTTCAAAAACCGCTTTACAGTGCTGATGAGTAACATAATCAATATTGCCCCACTAAAGGCAAGTCCCATGTCCTTTTGTGCATCCCAAACATCGCCTTGCGTGCCTAAGTAGGCCACGCCTTCGGCAGGGAAAAACACATCAGCCACCAGCCACTCAATAATCTCATACAACCCACTAAAACTCATAGTAATTTCAGCCGGCAATACCCAGCATACCCATGCAGGCCAGCCAAACCAGTTTTTAAAGTAATCGCGCATGGGGTAGGCCAGCATAAAACCAAAACTAAAATGCACAATGCGGTCGTAATGATTGCGTGCCATGCCAAAGGTGTCTTTTAACCAATAACCAAAGGGGTTTTCGGCATAGGTGTACATGGCTCCATAAATGTGCAATAGGATGTACACAAAAATAAAAGTATAACTCAATTGGCTGAATTTAAATTTATGGTATGATAAACTTAGGCCCAGTATAAATAGAATAGTTAACACATTTTCTGTAATCCAGTTGGCGGTATCAGTGGTATACAAAAAAGTGTATAGCCAAAAACCAAGAAATATGGCCAAATAGGCTTTTATCAAATGGTTTTCTTTAAAAGGTACCCTGGAATTACTGCTAGCGGTGGTAAATTGTATCATTATGCTACTATTTAATTTAAGGCAATAAACCATTCAAAGTTTCCTGCCATGATGATTTGTTCATTGTCGTCAACCACCACTACTTCAATCTCGCATAGAGCCCGTTTTTTTTCGGTGAGTTGTTTGCGTACTGATGCTGCAATAGTATCGCTCATTTGCACTTTTGCACGAACACGTCCTTTGCCGGGTGTTTTAAACTTTACCGAAGATTTGCGCAACATGGGAATGGCTTGTTGTGCCAAATCCGGGAAAGTATCCAATAACCATTGGCCTGATGTAAATTCTGCCAGAGAGAACTGTGCGGCTGCTGCCACTGTGCCCAAATGGTTGGTGTAGGCTACCTCATTGTTTAAGGCAAAGGTGTAACCTCCATCAGCTTCGGCCAGTTTAATCATTTCAGCAAATGGAATATTTTTTAAGTTCATGTTGTTGCAATAAGTGTAACTTGTAAGGTAACAATTATAAATAAATTCAAGATTATTTGAACCTTTTACCTGACCAAGGGTATAATTGGCATAAAATAAACAGTATGTCTACAAAATATTTATTAGCGTTTGGCATTATTATACCACTGCTTTTACATGGCCAAAAGCCTGAACATATTTACAGTTTTGCCACCAGTTTAAAACCAGTTGATTGGTATAAGCAGCAAAAGGAGTTATGGAAAAAGGAGATTGGGGAAAATCAAGCCAATTCATACGCTTGGTATAATTATTACCGTTCATCTCGCAATGCTGTTCGTACAGATACTACAGATAAACGCAGCCATGAACAAAAGGCAAATGAACTCCGCAGCATTGTGGAAGAGATGGGAAAGGCAGTGCCCGAATCCTTTGAATACAATTTATGTAAATGGATGAACGAAGGGAATAACTTAGCGTATATCTCGTACCTTGAGCAAGCGGAAAAGCTGGGAGAAGGCAGAACAGAGCATCTTTCAGACCTAATTGTTTGGGGTGAACTGGAACGAAACACCACGAAGCGGGATAAATATTCGTTGGCCATGTTTGAGGGGAAAGAATGTTCGCCCGGCTTACTATATTATAACCATAATGTATTAATGGGCTTAAAAGAAAATGCCATTATTGTAACTTGTGGTGATAATGATACTTACCCGTTATGGATGTTGCAGGCTAAAGGCATACGCAGGGATGTAACTGTTATCAATGCAAGCTTAATTCGGGTGGATAGCTACCGAAACAAGTTGTTTAAAGAATTGGGCATACAGGCATGGGAAAGCGATGAACAATTGGCAAAAAAAAATCCCAACTCAGTTGATATCAATACCCGTTACGAAAAAACACTTATTACACACTTGGCTAAAAATACCAAATCATTACCCGTATATCTTGTATTAACCTGCGGTGAATCCTATTCTAATCCCATAGCAGATCAACTGTACCTTACGGGATTGGCTTATGAATATAGTGAAAAGTCAATTGACAATATCGCTTGGTTAAAACGAAATTTTGAACAGGTTTATACGTTGGATTATATTGAAAAGTCTTTTTTCTATGATATATCAGCTTATTACACCAATCTTACCACTTTTAATTACGTTGTTCCCATGGTAAAGCTTTACGATCATTATAAAACTGCAAACGAATTGGACAAAGCTGAACGGATTAAAAAACGGGTGTTGTTTATTGTTAAAGGCCGTGCTGAGGAAAATGACATTAAAAACTATTTTACAAATCCTTAGGTGAAATTATTTTCGGATAACAACCAAACAGATGAAGTGTTGATGCAACAAATCACCAAAGGAAATAAACAAGCCTTTGAGTTGTTATATGAACGCTATTTTGATAAGCTTGTTTGGTTTTGCATGCAGTTGGTAGCGGATAAAACCGCAGCAGAAGATGTGGTTCAAGAGGTGTTTATGGTATTGATTGAGCGGCCTCATCTGTATGAAAAGGGGAAGAAGCTCTCGACTTGGATGTATTCCATTGCGGCCAACAAAAGTAAAAATGTATTGCGCAATCAGGCTAACAGATTACGATTATTAGACGAGGAAATTTTTACCACATCAACTACCCAACAGGGCACCATTGACTCAAACAAAATGAAAGGTGAATTGCAACAGCTGTTAAGTTCCTGCTCCGAGAAAGAAAAGATATTATTTGTGTTGAGGTTTGAACATGAATTGCCCATTAAAGAAATTGCCGAAATTACGGCTATGCCGGAGGGTTCGGTAAAGTCAGGACTTTATTACTTGATTAAAAAAATCGGGAAACATTTAAAAGTATTTACACATGACTAACGAAGCAAACATTCCAACCGAAGTTATGGATTGGCTCCATACTACCCCATTTAATCACCTGACTCCGAAGCAGCAAACGTTGGTGTTACAATATTTTTCGCAAGAAGAATACACCACGATGGTAGGGTTATTGCGTGACTTGCAACAACATTCTCACCCCTTATCAAAGCAACGGATTAAATCGAATTTGCTTATTCATTTTGATAAGAAATATCGGGCAAATCAACCTTATGCATGGATTAGCCAAAGTATTCCACTTTGGAAAGCAGCGGCCGTATTACTGGTGCTGGCTGGGGTAGGTTATTTTAATTACACAACCCGCTTGAGGCAGTTGGCGGTTGTTTTTAACCGCAAGCCGGATACTGTTTATGTTGATCGTTTAGTACAAGCCGAAACGGTGAAAGTTATTGATACCGTTTATGCGGAAAAGCTTGCACGGAAATCATACAAGAGCATGAAAAATAGCTTGCTTAAAGAACAATCGGTTGTGTTGCAACAAATGGATATCAAGGTGCAATCGTTTAAAAATATTAACAACCTTGCCAACAGGACCAAACGCAACAGCATATCCGATGATACATTAATCAGCACTTATCGTTTTATCACCTTATAACTGTTGCATTTTAAAGGATAATGAAGCCGGAGTTGCTAAAGTTTACGGCCTTTAACTTTGGTTACTTTGGTACGTGTTTTATGAGCAATTTTACGTTTAATTAAGATTTTAGCCTCCGTGTACCTTTCGTCAATGGAGTATACATTTTCCCCATATTTAATCAGTAAAACGTCTCCTTTTTTCTCATACCCGCTTAGGGTGTAATAGGCTTTATCTTTATAATCTGTAACAGGTTTAAAGGATAAGGAATTGTTGCCTTTAGTATCAAAAGTTACATCAATGGAGTTGTTATCGCTTTTTAAGCAAATGCCTGGAGTATTGGCTTTAAAATAGATGACTTCAATGCGTTTGCCATTTGCAAACGTTATTTTTCCGTCATCCAGTTTGGTGTCGTTTGAGGTAATCACCCGTTTTAGCTCAATATCTCTGTCTAGGTAAAACTGTAGTTTTTCGGCAGTGATGGATTGGTTGTTCAGGTTGTTTCGGGTACTTTGGTCGAGGATGGCTTTGGGTGTGCATCCAATGATGCAAGCTAGGGCAAACATGGCCACTGCAATAATTGAGGTTTTCATGATGAAAAGGTTTTTACCAACCTTAACAATTATCTTGCCAAGAAAATAAATGGGCAAATACCGGAACAAAAAATTAAGGGCAGTTACTGCTCCATTTACACAATAATGTACCCGCGCTTAATACCAAATAACACCAATCCAACCGTATTTTTAACGCCAGCTTTGGTAAGCAATTTGGCACGGTAGTTTTCTACTGTTTTAACACCAAGGTTAAGCGCAGCAGCAATTTCATGGTTGGTTCTTTCGAGTCCGATTAACTTGAGCAATTCAATTTCCATTTGGGTGAGGGTAACATGAACGCTGTTTACATTGGTGCTAGGATGGTCTATTTCTAAAAGTGTTTTTAACAGTTTTTTCGATACCTGATCATTAAAATAATAATCATTCTCAATTACAAATTCAATGGCATCAACAATTTGTTCCGGTGAGGAATCTTTAAATAAAAATCCACTAGTACCAGCCTTAAACATATTGGTAATGTAATTGTGGTTTTCGTACATGGATAACCCCAATACCTTGATGTGCGGATATTGGCTTTTAATTAAACGAGTGGTATCAACACCGTCCATGCCGTTCATTTTGATGTCAACAAGAATAACATCCGGTTTAAATGTTTTTAAACCATCTAATAACTCTTCGCCACTTGCTGCTGTGTACAACACATTGATGTGTGCAAATGGTTGAAACGATGATACTAGCCCATTTCTGAAAATGGTATGGTCATCTGCCAGTGCTATGTGAATAAGTTGCTTGTTCATAGTAATGAGCTGCTAATTTATAGTTTAGGTAGCGAAATGTGTACTTTTATGCCCATTTTTTTTCCACTTTCTATAATTAACTGGCCTTTAACGCTATTTACACGGCTTTCAATGCTCTTTAAACCTACACTACCGCCTTTTACTTCAGTTTTGTCAAATCCGATGCCATCATCAGTATAATTATATAGTATGGTTTGAGGTTGGGCAATAATTTGTATGGTTACATGGTTTGCTTTGGCATGTTTAATGGTGTTGTTTAAAAGTTCCTGACTAATTCGAAACAAGGCTTTTTCTAGTTCGGCCGAAAGGCGTTCTTCTCCTAATTCATATTTGAGGAGAACTTGCAGGTTACCGGCCTCATTAATTTTATGTACCATATCAATTAAAGCCGCATTTAAGCCGAAATCATTTAAAATAACCGGCATCAGTTTTTGTGAAATATTGCGCACTTCTTGTATTGCCGTGCGGGTAATTTCGTGGGTGAGGTCCAGGTTATTTTTGGCATCAGGATGCAAGTTCTCTATGGCAGCAAAATGGTGTTTTAAGGTGTTTAAGTTGAGGTTAATGGTAGAGAGCAATTGCCCGATGCTATCATGCAATTCTTCGGCAAAATATTCCTTCTCGTTTTCTTGGGCATTAATTACTGCGGTAAGCAGGTTTTTTTGGTTAGTAATTTCTAAATCCTTGATGGTGGATTTATGCCGTTGACGCTTGCGTTCATACATTAACAGAAATCCAAAAATGTAGAAAAAAACAAGCATTAAGAAGCTAGTTCCTACTATAAAAACAATACTTATTTGGGTTGACGTGGGCTCCATAAAAAGGCAATAAAATAAAAGATGTTAGCCGTTATATTGAATACAGAATGAAGATTCCAATAATCTGTGCTTGATTTTAAAGCAGCAGTGGTCAGAATGAACTTATACATGGCGAAATTAAGAATATTACCCCCAAAATAAATAAAGACTGCGGCAAGTACCCAAAAATAAGGGTATTTCACCAAGGAAACATAGTTTTCATGCTCGAATAGTTTATAAGAATAATATAACCCTAGAATAAAAATTAATAAGCATTCAACAGTCCGTGTTACACTATTGAATTGAAGAATATTTGCAATGAAGAATGAATGATATAATGAACTTATTGAGAAGATGAATATACTTAGCAATATAGCTATTCTTACATTGCTTAATACATTAAGAGTACTAAAAAAATATGCAATGAATGAATATTCTATCACCGTATAAATATGTAGTGCCACTAAGTTATGGATGCCTAATTTAGCAGTAATTAGTGAGTATAGGTCGAAGCAAGAGGATACACAAATAAAGATGGCAAGAACCTGCATTGGCTTTTCATGTTTTTTGAAATAGTACAATGCAGGTATTGCAGGAATCAGTATGGAACACACTGATGATAGAGATAAAATTTTAAATAAATCTAGACGCAAAGTGACTGGAATTAGAATAACGAACTACTTGTATCGCATCTAGAAGGACAAGGTATAGAAAAGTCCGCAACCGTTCCATCCACTTGATCTTTTTCATGAGCATCAGCACCTACCAAAATAAGTTGCTGCACGCCCTCATCATTAATGGCGTAATACATGCGTATGCCCATGCAACCGTCTTGTGCTAAGATTTTTTCTAAAATGTCTCTGCCAAAAAAGTGGGCTTTAATGACACCCGTTCCGGCTGCATTTCTGTAATTTGCTGTCCATTGTGCCGCTGTGGCTAGCGCTATTGGAGCGCCTTCTGTTCCGTTGAATGACATAAGTAATATTGTTTATAGTTTAGGAAACGAAGGTGAAATATTTTTTTAAGATTTTGAGTGAGTGTGCACAAAAAGGGTATTAACCCTATTGCGTTTAGGGATTTTACACCAATAAAAAAAATGGAAATTAATTTGTGTTTAACTTTGTTGATACAATAAGGTGCAAAATAGCAACACTTCATTCTGGCAAGAGCCCATGTACAATAAGGTTTCATATGGGGTAACTTGGCTTAAGTAGTTCAGATTAAAACGGTTTTAAAGAGTATGGGCTAGGCCCATTTAGTGTATAGTTTAAAGAGCAGCAATTTTTTAAGGGTGGGGGATAAAAAGAGTATTTACCCTATAAAAAAAGAGTGTTTACCCTATTGTATGCAGTTGGTTTAATGGTTATATTTCGTTTCAAAAATTACAACTATGAACTATTTTGTTTTTTGGGCAACCTTTGTGTTGCTGGCCTTTTTGGTATTGTTATGTGATAAAAAGTATTACATGTTACGTGATACCAGTTCAGCCCTTCCGCGTCCTTACAGTTTTTCCCGTGTGCAGTTGGCTTGGTGGACAACCATTGTTTTGTCAGGGGTAATTACCATTATTATTACCAAAGGTTGGTTAATTCCTGATTTTACCAGTTCTACACTGTACCTGCTTGGTATTAGTGGTGCAACAACCGTGGGTGCAACACTTATTGATTTAAGTGATCAAAGTAATGTTAAGCTCACTTCTATGCACCAAAATGGGCAAGGGGATAATTTTTTCCTCGACATTCTTTCCGATAAAAATGGGGTAAGCATACATCGTTTTCAAACGGTGGCTTTCAACATGGTATTTGGGATATGGTTTGTTATAAACTTTTTTACCAATATGAATACGCCTGCTCTTGGCGTAAACGATATTTTACCGGTTTTTTCGGATAACAATTTGGTTTTGCTTGGGCTAAGTTCCGGTTTGTATACTGCGGTAAAAGCTACGGAAAACCGTCAGGTAAGCGCTGCAACAACTAATCCACAATAGTGTTGTTAGTCGCAAGCAATAGGGAAGTGGGGTTGAACTATCTTTTATGTGGTTGAAATAAGTTTGGTTATATGCGTTTAACCTTATTTTGAATCCGATGAAGTTGTATGTACTTGGTGTGTTAAAATTGAATGAATTGATAACGTTAGTAAGTATTTAAAGGTATGGCAGAAAAGCAAGGAATAGACTGGAATGGACTGATTAAATATCCGGCCATTGCAGTTTCGGCTGTAATATTTATGTGGTTAACTGAAATGTTGGTTGGCATAGATTTTTCAGCGATATCAAAAATAGGCACCGATGGTATAGAATTTGAAAAGCAACAGGTGAAGAATATTGAGGTGGTTTCATTGTTCGATGACAGGATCAGTAAAATTGAAGGAGTGCTTGGGTTAGTGAAGCCGGACTCATCAAACACCAAATTAGCTATGGCCATAAATGAAAGTGAAGCAGCTATGGAAAACTTGGCCACCAGTTCTGATGCCATTGCTGAGTTAAGTTTTAAAACAACGGTTGATGAAGGGGTTAAGCATACATACCTGTCGGATAAAGAAGGTTATATATGGATTGGCAACAAAACCAACTTCAAGGTTGGTGGTGCAAGCCGCAATACTATTGATAGAGTAACTGCCCCAAAACTAAATCAGTTGGGAGGAGCAAAAATAGTGGGGGAAAATTATTTTGAGCAGTTGCAAGAAGGAAGCACTTATGAGTTAGGCGACAATATGGTATTGCGTGAATTGCAACCCACCAATGATAAGGACTACTTTTTTAATAAGGGCAACTTGGGGGTTATACCAAGGGGAACAAAAATAGTACTGTTAGGCAAACCCATAGCGATAAAACGCGGAGACGTTGTACAATATTGGGCAAAAATTAAAGTATCAGAGTAGTTTTCAGGGTAAATTTAAGGGGTTTAGGTTTGTATCAGTTACAAACGTAGTGATAGGGTATTGCCGTTTTTTAGGTTTTTTAATAGGTTATACCGGATATTCCTTTTGGGTTAAAAGCCTGTTTTTTGCCTTTTGTGCAAAAAAAGAGTATTTACCCTATGAAAAAAGAGTGTTTTCCCTATTGCTCCAATCAAATCTATGCCGGAGTTTTGCACTTTGGTTAAGAAAGGGCTGTTTTAATCTTTGTATTTACAACTGGCTTTT
>RDYC01000032.1 GCA_004293295.1 Bacteroidota bacterium | reverse complement strand
ATAGCGAAAACAGAAAGCAAAAAACCGGTACACAAGGAACCCGCATCACCCATAAATATTTTAGCAGGATTAAAATTAAACACCAAAAAGCCTAGTAATGCTCCGGCAAGTCCAAATGCAAGTATGCTCCAACCCGTTTGGTCAATAAAATTAAACCAAAGTCCAAAAGTAACCGAGGTAATAAAACCAATGCCACCGGCAAGTCCATCTACACCGTCTATCAGGTTAAATGCATTGGTAATCACTATAATGGTGAAAATGGTAAGGATATAGCTAATCCAAAGCGGTATTGTATCAATGCCAAATAGGCCATAAAAGTTGTTGATTAAAATGCCTTCGCCTGCTACAGTTATTATGGTTACTAAAACCTGAGCAGCAAGTTTTTTCATGGGCGATAATACCACAATATCATCTTTTAAACCCGAGAAAAAGAGGATAATTAATGCCGTTTGCAGGTATTGCAAACGAGAATCCATTCCGGTGGAGATGCCCCAAAGGCTAACAGCTATAGAGAAGCCTGCAATAATCGCCAATCCTCCCAATCGTGGGATTTTGTGGGTATGGATTTTCCTGAAATCAGGCTTATCATAAAGTCCCTTTAGTTTAGCGACCGTAATAATGGATGGAATTCCAAAAACAACAACCAATAGAGAAGTTAAAAAGGCCAGTATAATATTTTGCATACGAAGTTAACGCCTAATACATGACGTTAAAATAGTATACCAGCCAAGCAATTCATGTCATGTTTGGTGGTTTAACGCAAAGATGATAAAGCTAAAAACACTATGGGGCTAGTCTATTTTTTATCCAGGTATTTTCATCCTTAATAAATACAAATCTATCATGTAGTCGGTTACTTCGGCCTTGCCAAAACTCTATTCGTTTAGGTTTTACCAAGTACCCACCCCAATTCTCTGGGCGCTTTATGGTGAGTTGATTTTGTGCGGATTTAAAAGCCGCTTCCAAATCATCTCTATGAGCAATAACCCTGCTTTGTGGCGAAGCTATAGCTCCTATTTGACTGCCTAAAGGCCGTGAGTAAAAATAAGCATCATTATCTTCAGCCGGAAGCCTTTCAACACTGCCCTCTATCCTAACTTGGCGTTGTAATTCAAGCCAATTAAACACCAATGCCGCATGCGGATGCGCAGCCAACTGAGTTCCTTTATCGCTTTCATAATTGGTGAAAAAGGAAAAGCCTTCTTTTGCAGCACCCTTAAGCAATACAATACGTGCACTCGGTGTTAAGTCAAGTTTAATTGTTGCCAAGGTCATTGCATTTGGCTCTAGAATACCTGCTGCCAAGGCCTCTTCAAACCAAATGGCAAATTGTTCAAAAGGGTCGTTTAAAACCACTGTTTCGTCAAATGTTTTTAGGCTATAATCAACACGCAAGGCGGTAAGTTGTTCGTTGCTTAAATTGGCCATTTATTTCAGTTTATTAAATGTTAAAAAGTAAACAAGCAATTAAAAGAATAAATTATGATTATTACACCACAATATTACTAAATGCTCGTTTATCAGTTCAAATTAATCATTAAAACAATTAACAACATTGAAAATTAAACAGATTAAGAAAAAATTTAACACGCCCGAAAAAGGGAGTTTGTTAATGAGTGAGCCTTTTTTAGAAGATGTTAATTTTAGACGTTCAGTAGTGCTGTTAACTGAACATAATGATATGGGTTCCGTTGGCTTTATACTTAATCGGCCTATAGATATGTTAACGGGTGAAGTAGTGCCCGACCTACTTCAATATGAGTTTCCGGTTTTTTATGGTGGCCCAATGGAGCCAAACTCACTACACTTTATTCATAAACATGGAGATAAAATACCCGGTTGTTTTCCCATTTTGAAAGATGTTTATTGGGGTGGAGATATAAATTACGTAAATGAACTGTTAGAAAAAAAAACAGCCACTACTGCAGATTTTAGGTTTTTTCTAGGTTATAGCGGATGGGAGCCTAATCAGTTATTTGCGGAGATTGAAGAGAAAACATGGTGGTTATTAAATGGAAATGAGAAAATTGTTTTTGATGAAGACATGGAGAACATGTGGGCCAATGCCGTTAAACTACTAGGCGAAGACTATGCTTATATGGCAAACTCACCGGAGGATATAACTTGGAATTAGCAAAAAGGCCACAAACATTTACGTTTGCGGCCTTTTTAATAAACAGAGGTAATGCTTAGTTAATCGTAAATGTTCTATTCCCAATCTGAACAGTAAACGTATTATCACAGGATCCATTGCCATAATTAACTGTTCTGGTTAATTTTCCGGTAGGTTTAACCTCTAATTCTCCCGCTGTTAAACGGAACTGGCAGCTTAAATCAACGCGAATAGGTGTTTTAATGGTGGTGGTATAACTAATTTGGTTCGAAGCAACACCATTGGCCGATCCGGTTATTAAATACACATCATCATTCCATGCTGCTGTGCTTTCGCCT
>RDYC01000031.1 GCA_004293295.1 Bacteroidota bacterium | reverse complement strand
AACGAATCCTTTAACGCAGCCTTTGCCAAATTAAACCCTGAGCAACAACAGGCCGTAACTACTACAGAAGGTCCTGTATTGGTAATAGCAGGGCCGGGTACCGGAAAAACCCAGATACTTGCCGCACGCTTTGCCAATATTATTGCTCAAAACGACAATAAAGCAGAAGATATTTTATGCCTCACTTACACTGACGCTGGTGCTATTGCCATGCGCAAACGTTTATTACAATTTATTGGGCCTGATGCGTATAAAGTGGAAGTGCAAACTTTCCATGCCTTTTGCAACATGGTTATTCAGGAAAATTTAGACCATTTTGGTTTACGTGGTTTGGATGCCGTAAGCGAATTGGAACAAATTGCTTTTGTTCACCGCATTATTGACGACTTTCCTAAAAACCATCCGCTTAAAAGATATACCGGAGATGTGTATTATGAAACCAAAAAGCTGCTGAGTTTATACGAACAAATGAAGCGCGAAAATTGGACCATCGCCTATATGGAACAACAAATAGATGCTTATTTGGAAGACATTAAAACACGTGACGAATACATTTATAAAAAAACAACCAAGTACGGCAAAGCAGGAGAACTCAAGCAAAAAATATACGATGCTGAAGTAAGCCGCATGTTGCAGTTAAAAGCGGCTGCCCATACTTTTGAAACATACCGTACTTTAATGCAATCGCATAATCGTTACGATTTTGCAGACATGATTTTATGGGTGATTGATGCGTTTAATCAAAAGCCCGACATGCTTAGCCAATACCAAGAAAAGTACCAATACTTTTTGGTTGATGAATTTCAGGATACCAGTGGTGCACAAAATCAGGTATTGCAATTGCTTATCCAATATTGGGATAGTCCCAATGTGTTTTGTGTAGGTGATGATGACCAATCTATCTACCGCTTTCAGGGAGCGAATGTTGAAAATATTCAACACTTTAAAAAAAGCTATTTACAACAGGGATTAACTGAAATATCACTCATAGAAAATTACAGAAGCACACAATACATCTTGGATGCAGCGCGTGTTTTAATTGGCAACAATAAGGTGAGGTTAAATCCCGATAAAAAATTATTGGCCAAAAATGAACAGCCGGATTGGTTAGCCGTGAAACCTACCCTAACGGAATATTACAATTCGGCACACGAAGCCGTAGCAATTACCAAGCAGATTGAAGCATTACAAAAAAAGGGTGTTGCGTTAAGTGAGATTGCAGTAATTTACCGCAAACACGCTCAGGCAGAAGATATGATTGCCTACTTGCAAGCCAAAAATATTGGTGTAAACACCAAGAAGAAGGTTGACATTTTGAATGATCCATTGATTAAAAAAATTGTTCACCTGATGCGCTACTTGGCTGCTGAAACAAACAAAGCAAATACCGGAGAAGCATATATTTATGAGTTGCTTCATTTTGATTGCTTTCGAATCCCGCCCATTGAAATTGCCCGCATTTCAGTTGAAGTTTCAAGCAAAAATTTTAGCGAGCGCAAAACAACCTGGCGCGAAGAAATTAAAAATGCCATACGTAAAAAACCCAACGATTTGTTTACCCAAGAATTGCAACAAGGCAAAGAACTTGCATACGCTTCTAGGGTAATTGAACAATGGATAAAAGATGGGGTAAACCTCACTACCCAACAACTGATTGAAAAGGTAATAAATGAAAGTGGGTTGTTGGTGCAAGCATTAACAGGAATTGATAAACGTTGGAACATGCAGTTGCTGCATACTTTTTT
>RDYC01000030.1 GCA_004293295.1 Bacteroidota bacterium | reverse complement strand
TGTATTTGTTGGCTGGCACTTACGTGGATGTATGGAGAAAATCCAGGATTAAAGAAATTTCCAGAACGTTTTCAATTGGGGTTATCGGTGTTGTTGTCCTGTTTTTTAGCTTGTTGTTAGATGACGAAGTGCGCTCGTATGAGGTGTACTATAAAACGGTAATCACACTTTTTTCGTTACATGTATTGCTTACAGCAACTGGTAGGGTATTGATAGCAACCTATATTAAACAGTTAATTAACAGCGAAAAAATTGGATTTAATACCATTGTGGTGGGCAATAACCTCCCGGCAGTTGCGCTGGTAAAAGAGATTAAACAGGAAAAGAACAAGCAAGGGTATTTATTAACCGGGTTTGTTCATGTAACAGACGAGTCTGATCAGCCGCTACATGATGGGTTAAAACATTTGGGTGATTTTACTTCGCTTCCGGGTTTAATTAAACAGTATAAAACAGACGAAATTATCATTGCCCTAGATACCACCAAACATAAAACCATCACTGCAGTTACCAATTTATTGGAGGATGAGAATGTGATTTTAAAAATTGTACCTGATTTATTTGATGTGGTGAGTGGCAGTGTGAAAATGCAGAATGTATTAGGTACAGCGCTTATTGAAATTAATCATCAAATTATGCCCATGTGGCAAAGGGTTTTTAAACGGGTGCTTGATGTGGTGGTTTCTGCAATAATTTTATTGGTGTTTTCGCCTATTTATATTGGCTTGTCCATTGCTGTTCGTATCACTTCTCCGGGGCCTGTTTTTTTTAAACAGGAAAGAATTGGCTTACACGGCAAACCATTTAACATCATTAAGTATAGAACCATGGTTGTTGATGCAGAGGCCGGTGGGCCGGCCTTGTCATCAAAAAATGATAAGCGCATAACCGGTTTGGGTAAAACATTGCGCAAATACCGATTGGATGAAATCCCTCAGTTTTTTAATGTGTTGGTAGGTGATATGAGTTTGGTTGGCCCTCGGCCCGAACGACAGTTTTTTATTGAGCAAATTATGAAGGTGGCTCCTCACTACAAACATTTGCAACGGGTTAGGCCCGGCATTACTTCGTGGGGAATGGTAAAATATGGCTATGCAGAAAATATAGAGCAGATGATTGAACGACTTAAGTTTGATATTATCTATATCGAAAATAGAAGTCTTGCCATGGATTTTCGTATCATGATTTACACCGTAAAAACCATTATCCAAGGCAGGGGAAAGTGAGGCTAGCTAATTTGGCCCCACCTCATATTGCGATTGGCTTCTTTAAAAAAGTGTTGCAGCATCAGGTGTTGTGGTTGTTCTAATTTAGGGTCGTTTTCAAGTATTTGTGTGGCTTTTTCTCGGGCTAATGTTAACACTTGTTGGTCTTTGGCCAAATCGGCAATTTTTAAGTCCAACACCCCGCTTTGGGCAGTACCTTCAAGTTGTCCAGGGCCACGCAGCCGCAAATCTACTTCTGATATTTCGAACCCATTATTGGTTTCGCACATGGTTTTAATGCGCAACTTGCTATCTGCACTCAGTTTATAACCCGTCATCAACACGGCATAACTTTGTTCAGCACCACGCCCCACTCGCCCCCTAAGCTGATGCAATTGCGCCAGCCCAAAACGTTCGGCACTTTCAATAATCATCACGCTTGCGTTGGGCACATTTACCCCAACTTCTATTACGGTTGTGGCCATCATAATCTGTGCCTGTCCTTTTACAAAGCGCGTCATTTCTTTGTCCTTATCAGCCGGTTT
>RDYC01000209.1 GCA_004293295.1 Bacteroidota bacterium | reverse complement strand
CCCAAATCTAATGTTCCTGTTACTTCAAGATTTGATGTTAGTGAGGTTGTTCCACTTTCGGGAGTATAGTTGTTAATCACACTAGGTAATCCATAGTTAATAATGCTACCTCCACTATGCACCAATGATCCGGTGCTGCTAATGGTTAAGTTATTATTGGCATCAACAGTTCCTGAACTTAAGGTTAAAATACCATTTAATGCCACTGCTTTATCAAAAGTGATGTTGGCACTAGCCGTGATATTGTTGGCAGTAACACTGGCAAAATTGGCTCCAAAGGCAGTAGTGGTTGCTCCGGTAAATACATAGTTGGCAGCACTGTTAAATGTTTTAGTACCACTTACTGTTATTACCCCACTAATGCCTGAAGCATTATTGGTGGTTAACGTACCACCTGATGACAAGGTAAAGGCACCGGCACCGTTTATGGTGGTGGTTGTTAATGTTAAATTACCGCTTGCTGAAACGTTAAACGTTGCCCCGCTTGGTACAGTGATATTAATACCCGGATTTAAAGTACGTAATAAATTGATGGTAGTTGTTGACCCAATTACAATAGTGGTGTTGGAGCCAAAAGTTAATGTCCCTGTTCCGCTGATATTTTGTGAAGTGCCATTTAAGTTCAGGTTATTGGCACTTGCCGGAGAGAAGCCTAATGTTTGAGATGCCCCAACAGAAATATTTCCTGTAATGGTAATTCCTCCGGTTAAGTTTAAATTCACCGCTGACCCTGCAGCAGTTACGGTTAAATTACCATTAATGGTTAATGCATTTGCACCTGTTAAACCTGTTAAAGCATTTGCGGTACAATTAAACTCTAAATTGCCGTAAGTACGTCCGCTTAAACTTGGTGAGCCTGTTGCTGCACCAAATACAAAATTACTTCCGCTTTGGAATTGCACCCTTGCATTTGGTTGGGTGATTGCAAATGGATTACTACCTTCAATCTGGGTAAAAGTAGCACCACTGGCAAATACAACACCATTATACACTGTTCCACTATTTGGTCCAAAAACATTTCCTGTAAGTCCGGTGCTGGTTAAATCACCTGCAGTGAAAGAAGCACCACTGTTAAATGTTACTGCCGAGGCGTCAGTTGGAATCAGGGTGTGTGCAGCTTGTGTAAACTTCATTGAGCCGCTTATTGAGCCGATAGCTCCGGAAGCAGTTACCAGTGATAGGGTATTTGTTCCACTTACATTAAGCTCACAACTTGCAGCAACAGATAAGTCAGTTCCGGTGGTATTGCCAATGGTTAGCACCCTTCCTGAGCTGGCTGCTTGCAGGGTTATTCTGGTTGCACTTCCCGATACTTCAAGTCTACCAATTTGTTCGGTAGGAACGGCAGTAACGGTTAAGGTACTATTTGAGTTAAATACAATAATATCTGTAACTGCAGGAGTTGTCCTGTTTGGGGTCCAATTGGTTGAAACAGCCCAGCTGGCATTATTAGCACCTGACCAAGTATAGGTTGGTAAGGTTGTACTGGCACTGGTTGTTGGGGCACTTGTAGTTAAATAATTATAAGTAGAGGCATTGGTGCCATCCCAAGTGTAAGGAACAACAAGAATATTGTAACTGGTATTTGCAGTTAAGCCGGTAATGGAGATACTCGTTGAAGGAGCAGTTGGTAAGTTGGTAGCACTGGTGGTAAAGATTGTACCAACACCAGCGGCAGGTGCTTGTCCGTTGGTGGCACTTAATGTTGGTGTTCCTGTTGAATAAATAACCACATAACCTGCTTGTGTAGCATCACTTCCAGGGAATGTTGCAGGCGTACCAATGATTAGGTCAATGCTTGATGTGGTAAGATTAGAAGTGCTCAGGCTACTTGCTTGTACCGTTGGTGGGCTTGAAAGGGTGCGGAAAGTACCCTCGCTACTCAATGCAGTGCCTCCGCTATTGGTGGCATATCCGCTAAAATAATATAAGGTTTGTGGAGTAAGTGAGGTGCGCGAGTGCGTAAAGGCACTAACGGCTGTTCCCCCCTCTGCCAAGGCGTTATCTGTGCTGATAACAGGAGAAGATGTTTTATACACAGTTCCACGGGCTGATAAAGCAGAGCCTCCATCAGCAGTTACTGTAGCGCCTAAAGTGGCACTGTTATGGGTGATGCTTGATGCCACAGGTGTGGTAACTGTTGCAATTCCTCCGGAGGTTGTGGCATCTCCGGTAGCGGGTGAAGTAGTTCTGTAATTGGTATTGCTGGCTATGGTGCTGTTGTATTCAAAAATAGCTACATGATAAGTAACGCTTGCGCTTAATCCTGTTACTGCAACAGATGTACCACTTCCGGCAAAAACAACCTTGCAATCACTGCTCGGGCCAACGGCTGTGCCCGCTGAAAAATCAGTATTTGCAGTATATAATGTGGCATCAACAGGGGTGAAGTTAACGGCTGATGTTGGCCTAACCACTACCAAGCGATTATTACCACCTGTTCCGGCTGTAAAGTTAATGGTGAAACTGCTGGAGGTAATGCTGGTAATATTGGTAAAACCAGCTTGTGCAGAAGGCTCGGTTGATAAGCCGTTAGCCGTTACAGCCACATTTTGTGAGGTTGCTCCTGTGCTTACATGGGTAATATTACCGGCAGACGTACCAACAGCAGTTGCCGGACTAAACTGCACATAAATAATTGGCCCCACCCCCGCAGCTGCCGGGGTTAGGTTAAGCGATGACGAGTAAGGTCCTCCGGGGTTCAACGACAATTCATAGTTGGTTGGAGCCGTAATCACTAAATCGTTGGTAAGATTGGAACCCGTTACAGTGTAAGTATAATCTCCTGAGGAACTGCCTGCTTCGGTATTTCCCAAATTAAGCGAAGCAAGGCTCGGAGTGATAGTTGGTGTGCCAACAGTTGTTCCGTTACCAGAACTTTCAGCGGAGTAATTGAACGCTTTATCTACGGTATAAACCTTGTAATAATAAGTTACTCCGGTTGATAGTCCAACATTATCAGTAAAACTTGTTCCAGTGCCAATGTATCTTACCGTACCAGTTAATGAGCCTGTTCCGTTGGTATGGGTATTGCCAACTGCGTATATTCCATTGGCATTAGGGTCATTATCAGCATTTGGGCTAACAGCATAACGCACCACTACATAACCTCCTCCATCAACACCACCTGATGCAGCTCCCCAACTTACATCTAATGAGGTTGCTGTTGGATTACTCACCGTAACGGTGCCTGGGGAGTTTGGTGCTGTGTTGTCTGCTGTTGCGCCAGCATAAATAACCAAGTCATCAATATCTACACTTACATTACCCCCATTGCCAGAAAAGCGAACAATGGCAATTCCATTGCTGGTTACAGTACCACTACCAAGTGTTACCGTGCTTTCATATTTAGTCCATACCCCAGAGGTTGAGTTTAATGTAGCAGTGGTTGTATAGGTAGGGTTACTTGTTCCATTAAATGATACGCCACTTTGAAATAAGGTTGCGTTAGCTGAACTTTTATAATAGAATTGAATGCGATAGGCAGTACTTGCAGTAGTAGCTAACTGCTGAGGTGATTGTAAAACCCTTGCAGCTGTTCCTGAGTTGGATGAAACAGTTGCAAAAGGGCTTGATGAGCGCCCACCGGTTGCGGTAATTGTTCCGGTGGTATTGGACGTGTTTTGCCTTGTCCATACAGAAGATGACAGGGTGGTGCCTAATGATCCAGCAGTAGTGCCATCAAATCCTCCTTCTGTGCTCGGAAAAGAACCAATAACTTGTTGGCTATAAGTCGAACTATTTGCCAGAATTAACAAAAGGCAAATAAGCTTAGTAAAGTGTTTAAGTATTTGGGTAAAGTTTAGCATATCTTTCCTATTTAAGTACCAACAAAACTAGCTAAAACCATTAACTTAATGGGAAATTCTATGTTAAACTTTTGAACGGTGTTGTTGATAAGATAAATGGCGTTTTAAATAAATAAGTAGACAAATAGCCGCTTGTTTGAACAAGTGAGTGGCTTATTTTAGAAATAAACGCAGGTTATCTTGTATTAGCAGCTATTGGGCAAATTTTATTGAAGATAAACCAATTTAAATTCCAGTTTTTTGGCCAAAGAACTGTAGTAAAGTTTGATACGTTGTTGAACCGTTTCAATGTTTCTGAACTCCTGCAACATGTCAATCAGTAAAATATCAAATACACTACCTTCAACAAACTTTATTTCTCTACCAAAACCACACACACACAGCGCATTTGTTTTACGTAAGAAGCGTTTAATGTTGCGCAAATCAGTATCTAATGTGTGGCATGTACCAAAATGAATGATTTTATCATGGCAATTGGGGCCAAGCATATCAGCCAATTCATCTAAGGTTAGCCTCTCCTTACCCACAAGTATTTCATTCGGTTTTCCATGAAAAGCAATGTAAATAATGCTAAAGTTTTTGTATTTACGCAGCCTTGCCTGACTCAAGTAATATTCAAGATTTTCTCGAGTGCCACAGTGACGGTGGATATAATTGATGTTGCGGTTTTGCTTGAGAAACACCAATACAGCCTGCACGCTGTTTTGTTGTTTAAGATCCTTACTCCAATCTCCTTCAAGACAAAAAATATCTTTATCGTATGATTTGGAATAACGCATAGCTTTATAATGGGATTGTTATTTAATGTGGTTAACGCAAATATTTGCTAAATGGTATTTAAAAAGCCCCGCTTTTGGCGAGGCTTTTTAACTAATCTACATTATCATGTAAAAAACTATTATTGGTACGTATACCATTATTAGTTCCATCATCAAATAGGCTGAGTCTGGATACAGCGTTTTCTGATGAATGAGGAACTTCATTTAATTTTTTTTGTCTGCGCAAATAAGCAGGTTCTTTTTCCAAATCACGCAACCCGATTGGGGTATTAATTTGAAGATTTAATTCTTTAATCTTTTTAAGCCTGGCTATGCTTTGTTTAATACGCTCTTCTTGCTCTGTATTGGTGCCGGTTTCTTCCAATTCAAATTCAAAATCTTCAGTTATCGGCTGTTCTACTTCCTGTTGCTCAATCATGGCAGGTTGTTCTGCCTCTGCAATGGGTACTTCCGGTTCATCAAAGATAAAAAGTTCTTCAACATCTTCTTTTACCGCTTCAATTGGTTTAATAAAAGGTTCAATTGTATTTTCTTTTTCAACAATAGCTTCCGGTTGTTGGGGTACTATTTCCGGTTGTGTTTCAACCGTGGGCTCATCCATAATGAGTTCAAAGCGGATTTCTTTTTGTTCTTCCACTACTGGGTTTTCGGTAATGGCTTCAACAGGTTTTACTTCTTCACTGGGTTGAACGTGCTGTTTAATTGCATCAGCCAATGGATTACCAATTACCATTTGGGTTTTAGCCGGTGTTTCATACAGCACATGTTTGGTTTTTTGTTCGTGGTTTGGGGTGTAAATAATTTTATTTTCCCTGCTTTCAAAACCGGTACAAATGATGGTAACCGCTAATTTATCACCCAATGATTCATCTATTGAAGTGCCAAAAATAACATCGGCAGTTTGTCCGGCTTCTTCTTGAATGTATGTTGATATCATGTCAATCTCATCCATCAATACCTCATTGGCACCAAATGAAATATTTAACAAGATATTTTTTGCCCCACGTATTTGGTTATCATTTAACAAAGGTGAGGCCAACGCTGCTTTAACAGCTTCCATTGCCCTGTTTTCGCCTTCTGCACTGGCACTTCCCATTAAGGCTACTCCGCTATTGCGCATCACTGTTTTTACGTCTTCAAAGTCCACGTTAATGTAACCCGGATAGGTAATAATTTCAGCAATTCCTTTAGCTGCTATGGTTAAAATATCATTGGCGTGGCTAAATGCAGTTCTAATTGGCAAGTTGCCATACATCTCTTTTATTTTGTCGTTATTAATTACCAATAAACAATCTACACTGCGTTTAAGTTGCTCAATGCCTTCTTCTGCGTGGCCTTTACGTTTCTTGCCTTCAAAACTAAAAGGAGTTGTAACAATACCAACTGTTAAAATATCAAGCTCACGGGCAGCCTTTGCAATTACAGGTGCGGCTCCTGTTCCGGTTCCACCACCCATACCTGCGGTAACAAACAACATTTTAGTGTTAACACCCAACACTTCAATAATGTCTTCAATAGCTTCCATTGCGCTGTTATGGCCCTTTTCAGGATCTGCTCCTGCTCCAAGGCCGGCTGTTAAACCAACGCCTAATTGAATTTTATTAGGAATGGGGCTTGCCTCAAGGGCTTGTAAATCGGTGTTGCAGATTACAAAATCAACACCTTTAATGCCTTGATTAAACATATGATTAACGGCATTTCCACCACCACCGCCAACACCTAGTACCTTAATGATGCTCGATTTATCCTTAGGCAAATCAAATTTTAAACCATTCATAATTATTCCTTTCTTAGTTAATTAAAAATCTTTCATATCGTCATCGTTCAACCATGCCATACCTTTTTCAAGCCATGAGCCCAAGAAGCCACCGGTTTTTTTAGTGGTTTTTATATCAGTTTCTTGTTGTTCATGTGTAGTTTCTGCGATCACTTCACTTGTTTCGTTTAATCCTTTTATAACGAGTCCAACACCTGTTGCGTACATCGGACTTTTTATCTCGTCAACAATTGATTTGGCAATGTGCTCATTAGGGTAACCGATACGGCTATCCATTCCGGTTACATATTCCACTAATTTACTTAAGTCCTTCAGTTGTGAGCCGCCACCGGTTATTACGATACCCGCATTTAATTTGCGCTCAAGGCCCGAACTTTTTATTTGATAAAGCACCGATTCGAAAATTTCTTCAACGCGAGCCTGTATCACCATGGCCAAGTTTTTAACGGATACTTCTTTAGGTGGGCGTCCGTGGAAACCGGGTATACAAACAATTTCATTTTCTTTGTTTTCTTCGGCAACTGCTGAACCAAACTTAACTTTTAATAACTCAGCTTGGTTACGCAACACCTGACAGCCTTCAACCACATCATCGGTAATAATGTTCCCCCCAAAAGGGATAACAGCAGTATGGCGTATAATGCCGTTTCTGAAAATAGCCACGTCAGTTGTTCCCCCTCCAATATCCACCAAGCAAACACCGGCTTCCATTTCTTCTGGAGTTAATACTGCTTCAGCAGAAGAGAGAGGTTCTAAAATTAAATCAGCCACATCTAACCCGGCCCTGTGTACGCTTTTGTTAATATTTTTAATGGCTTCCACATGGCCGGTAATAATATGAAAGTTGGCAGATAGCCTAACACCTGCGATCCCAACAGGGTCGGCAACGTCAGCAAAGTCATCAACCTGATATTCTTGCGGAAGTACGTGTATAATTTTATCACCCGGAGGTAAAGCCAGTTTTTCAGTTTCTTTTATAAATGCAATTACTTCCTCCAACACAATTTCATCTTCAGGATTATTTCTGCTTACACTGTTGCGGTGTTGCTTGCTTTTAATGTGCTGCCCGGCAATACCAACATGTACGGAGTTAATCTCTATCCGTATGTTGCCTCCTTGCATCGAAGCCTTAGCTTTATCAATAGCCTCTCTAATGGCTTTTACCGTTTTATCAATATTACGCACTTCGCCACGGATTACACCTAGTGAATCCGCCTTGCCCATGCCCAATATTTCCACTTTACCAAATTCATTCTTAGTACCAACGATGGCACATACCTTGGTGGTTCCTATATCTAACCCTACAATAACTTTTTTTGTTTGCTCCATTGCAACTATTGGTTATTTTTTTTACAAACTATTTGATTCCTATATTTAACATTAATGTTGCTGTAGGTTTCCCAACCCACCCGATTCATCCCCTCTTGATAAAACAGCAACAAACGTTTAAACTTATCTTCTACATCACTTGCATCGCCAAAAATAATGGTTTGATTCCCTATTGTTGGAACCAATTGCACTTCTCCTTCGGCTGTAACAAATATCTGTTCTATCTGCGCGTTCCAAAAAGTATCTTTATCAACATATGTTGCTATCTTAAATAAGTCTTTGCCAATGCTGCTTTGCGCGCTGTCCCGGCCTTTACCATGTTCAAAAATAAAGCCGGTTGCAATCGGTACATGGGCTGTATAATCAGGCGATACAGGCATTTTTAACCCATCTTCGTCCAAGTAATAATGCTCGTTAAATGCATTTATTATGCGTAAAATTGGCCTGCGTTGTACAATGTGGATATTTAAGCTACCGTTCATATCTGTATACACTTCGGCTGTTTTTATCATGGGATTGTTACGAAGTTTTTTTTCCAGCCATGGAACATTGATGCTATTTAGGTTTAACCCGAGGATTTTTTTTTCGTTTCCGTCTTTTCTGATTTGTTTTAATATCATTTCTCTATCAACAAAACTGGCCGTATGCTCAGGTTCAATATGCACGTTAATAGCCGTGCATACTGTTTGTTGCTCCTGCTTGTTGATAAATGCAACACTAATAAATAACCCAATAACCAGTAAGCACCACATGGTGATGATGCTTACTTTTTTTAGTCGGGTTATAAAAAGTTGTTTATTAAAGGCCATTGGTTCGTATTAATAGTATCAAATTTTGCTCAGCAATAACTGTTTAATAGGCTCAACCAACGTGTCAATATCGCCAGCACCTAATGTGAGCAATACTTCTATTTGTTTTTGGGCAAGTAGTTCTAAGGTGTTGTTTTTGCTGCAAATGAGTTTATTCTCCAGTGTCATCTTATCAAAAATAATGGCTGATGTAACACCGGCAATAGGCAACTCTCTTGCAGGGTAAATGTCCAGTAAAAATACCTCATCAGCCAACGAAAGGCTTTCCGCAAAGCCATCAACAAAGTCCCTGGTTCGGGTAAAGAGGTGAGGCTGAAAAATAACTGAAACTTTTTTATTCGGGTACATTTTTTTTACGGAGCTAATGGTGGCTGAAAGTTCTGCCGGATGATGTGCATAATCATCAATATAAACCAAGTTTGGGGATTTAATTTGGTATTCAAACCTGCGTTTTACTCCGGTAAACGAAGCCAAGGCTAACCTCAGCTCTTCTGTTGTAACACCGGCAACAAGAGCGGCAGCACTTGCAGCTACTGCATTCTCTACATTGTGCAATCCCGGAATGCCTAAATGTAATTTAGGTAAGGACACATGTTCAGTGTGTAAATCAAAATAATAAGTATCTCCCTCAATATGAATATTGTCGGCATAAACATCAGCATCTCCCATAATGCTGTAGGATTTCACCCTACTACTTCCGTGATGTGCAAGCATATCGTTATACAAACTCAACTCTTTTTTAATAAAGAGGTGTTCTTTTACTTGCATGCCATAATCAGCAAATGATTTTTTCAAGTTATCGTGTTCGCCATAAATATCCAAGTGGTCGGCATCAGTTGAGGTAATGATGCCAATTTTGGGATGAAGGGTAAGAAACGAACGGTCAAACTCATCTGCTTCAACTACCATTAATTGTTCCTGTGTGTTGATATGGCTATGTGCGTGTAACAAGAGATTGCTGTTGTAGTTGGTTGATATACCTCCCAAAAATGCTGCACAATCCAATTTGCTTTGTTTAAAAATGTGTGCCAATAGGGTAGAGGTGGTGGTTTTACCATGAGTACCGGCAACACCTACGGTTTTATATGCATCCGTAATAAGTCCAAGCACTTGGGCTCGTTTTAACAGGGTAAATTCATTTTGTTCAAACCAAATTAACTCTTCCATATTTTTAGGGATGGCCGGAGTTAAAATCACCAAAAGGTTTTCCTTATGGTAACCCATGTTAGCCAATTCACTGCCAATATCATTGTAGTGAATTTGAATGCCCTCACTCACCAATGCTTTGGTAAGTTCAGTTTCTGTTTTATCATAACCTGAAACAGGGATTTTTAGGGTATTGAAATAACGGGCAATGGCACTCATGCCAATACCACCAATGCCTAAAAAATATACTTGTTTAATCTTGTCTAAATGCATAAATAATAACCGGTGTTAAATTTATTGGCGTTCTTCAATTAACCTCATCACTTCATTCACGATACGATCGGCTGCGTCAGGTATAGCAAATGAGGCAATATTATTTTTGAGTTGCACCTGTTTGGCTTCGTTTTTCAGCAGGCTTAAGCACTCCTCAACCAGTTGCTCTTTGGCCTCGCTATCTTTAATCAAAATGGCAGCTTCTCGCTCCACCAAGGCAGTTGCATTTTTGGTTTGATGGTCTTCAGCAACATGCGGTGAAGGTACCAAGATAACAGGTTTTTGCACAGTGGCCAATTCGGCAATAGTTAAAGCACCTGCCCTGGAAATAACTACATCAGCAATGGCATAGGCCAAGTTCATATCATATATAAATGGTACGGAAACTACCGCACTTCCATGTGGTTTTGCTACGTAGTTTTTACCGGTTTGCCACAACAGTTGTATCCCTGCATTCTCAAGGTGAGGAATGCCTGCTTCTATACATTGGTTAATGGTGCGTGCTCCCAAACTGCCTCCTAAAACCAAGATGGTTTTTTTAGAAGGGTCCAGGTTGAAATGAACATATGCCTCTTGTTTTAGGTTACTAATGGATATTAAGTCTTGCCGAATGGGGTTCCCGGTTTTAATCAACTTTCGTTCGGGGAAAAAGCGTTGCATGTTGTCATATGCAACACAAATAATATCAACACGGTTTTTTAAAATTTTATTGGTGATGCCCGCATACGAGTTCTGTTCATGAATGATGGTAGGTAGTTTTTTTATGGTAGCAGCATAAAGCAATGCCCCACTGGCATAACCGCCAAAGCCAATGGCAGCGTCAGGTTTAAAGTGTTTAATTATACCCAAACTTTTCCAAACGCTGTAAAGTACTTTTACCGGAAACAGCAAATTTCTTAGGCTTAAGCTGCGCTGGAAACCACTTATCCATAACCCAATAATCGGGTAGCCGGCTTTTGGAACCTTTTCCATTTCCATTCTGTCGCTGGCACCCACAAACAATAACTCTACCTGTGGCAGTTTTTTTTGCAAAGCTTGTGCAACTGCAACTGCCGGGTAAATGTGTCCGCCAGTTCCACCACCACTAATGATAATTTTATATTTTTTTGAAGTATTGATCATTGTTAGAACTTTGGTAATTAGGCGTTGGTTATTTCCGGTTGGTTTTCTTCGGTGCTCTCCGGTTCGTCTTCTTCAATATACCTGCTCACACTCATAATAACCCCGAAGGCAACTGATGTTAACAATATTGATGTACCGCCTTTACTTACTAAAGGCAAAGTAAGTCCGGTTACTGGAAACAAGTTTACAGCAACTGCCATATTGATTAACGCTTGCAATACAAGCGAGAAGCTTAACCCAACCGCGATTAAAGCACCAAAAGCTTTTGGACTTTTTAAAACAATGCGTATTGCTCGGTATAAAAAGAACATGTACAGCATCAGCATAAACAGCGCACCTATCAGGCCATATTCCTCGGCAATGATGGCATAAATAAAATCAGAGTAAGCCTCAGGTAAAAAGTTACGTTCGATGCTATTCCCCGGGAACTTTCCAAATACACCTCCGGTTGCTATGGCAATTTTTGCATGATCGTTTTGATACGTTTTATCCGCATCGGTTTCTTTTTTGCCAAAAGATTCAACCCTGTTTTTCCAAGTTAGCATGCGGCCTTTGAGGGCCTTCTCAGGCACAAGAAAAAGCAAGGTAAAAAACAAGATACCAGCTACAAGCACACCTCCGGTAATAATTGCTAGATGTTTAATTTTAACGCGGCCAATAAATAAAATGATAAAGCAAGTGGTAAAAAGCACCATGGCTGTACTTAAATTTTCCGGTGCAATTAGCAAACAGATGGCGGTAATATGCCCAAGTATCGGAAGAAAGGTTTTTTTAAAATCTTCTATCGTATCTTGTTTACGTGCTAACTCCCGAGTAACAAACATGATAATGGCTAACTTGGCAAAGTCAGAGGCTTGAAAGGTTATACCAAATAAATTAATCCACCTGCGTGCCCCATTAATTTCAATCCCAAAAATCAGGGTGTAAATCAATAGCGGGTAAGTAACCCAAATGAGTAGTTTGGAGATGCTGATGAAATACTTATAATGGATGGAATGAACCAAAAACATGATAAAAAATCCACCCATTAGAAGTGCTGCCTGCTGCAACAAATAGATTTCTACAATACCGCCATTTTTTTTATAAGCTAACGCACCTGTGCTGCTGTAAATGGCTAACAGCCCCCAAAAGGAGAGGATAAAAATAACCATCCACATAAAAAGATCGCCTCGCGGTCGAATTTTTTCCCAGGTTGTCATAAATACTATTTACTTTTTTGGTAGTTTATTGTACCTAAACAATTAAAGGTCACGCACGGCTTTTTTAAACTGACGTCCCCTGTCTTCGTAGTTTTTAAACAAATCAAACGAAGCACACGCTGGTGAAAGCAATACCGTTTCTCCTTTTTTAGCCATTTGTTTAGCCACATGTACAGCTTCATTCATGCTTGTTGTATTAATAATCATGTCCACATCAGTGCTAAACGCTTCATGCAATTTGCGGTTATCCAACCCAAGGCAAACGATAATGCGTACTTTCTCTTTCACCATTTCTTTAAGCAAACTGTAGTCATTGCCCTTATCCACTCCACCTGCAATCCAAATAGTAGGTTTTTCCATACTTTCCAGTGCATACCAGGTAGAATTAACATTGGTAGCTTTTGAGTCGTTGATGTACTCCACACCCCCAACCATGGATACACTTTCCAACCGGTGCTCAACGTTTTGAAAGTTGATTAAACTTTCGCGAATGGTTTCTTTGCGAATGTTCAATACTTGGCCAATAATGGCTGCTGCCATTGAATTGTAGGCATTGTGACGCCCTTTTAGTGCTAACTCATTAGTATACATAGTAAATAGATTTTGTTTTTCAGTTGAAGTGGTAACCAAGATTTGTCCGTTTTTTGTATAGGCTCCTAATGCCAATTCTTTATCGTAAGCAAACGGTAGTCGGGTGGCTTTAATTTGATGGCTATTCAGGTTATTAATCGTTAATTCATCGTCAGCACAATAAATAAATACATCTTCCGATGTTTGGTTGTTGGTGATGCGAAATTTCGCATCAATGTAATGTTGCAGGTTATAGTCGTATCGGTCAAGGTGATCAGGCGTGATGTTGCATAGTACTGCGATGTCTGCTTTAAACTTAAACATGTTATCCAATTGGAAACTACTTACTTCAAGCACAGCATAGGCATAATCTTTTTCAGTGAGCAAACGTGCAAAACTGGTGCCTATATTTCCCCCAACGGCAACATCCAATCCGGCTGTTTTAAGCAAGTGATAAACGAGGCTGGTTGTGGTGGTTTTGCCATTTGTTCCGGTAATAGCGATAATCTTAGCTTGGGTGTACCTGGCCGCAAATTCCAACTCGTTTATTACAGGAATATTCCTTGTGTTTAACTCCTTAATTAATGGTGTTGTATCTGCAATACCCGGACTTTTAATCACTTCATCTGCATTATAAATAAGCGTCTCTGTATGCTGTCCTTCTTCATAAGGCACACCAATTTCATTCAACTCTTTTTTAAAGTTGTCAGGAATAAAGCCCTTGTCACTCACAAACACATCAAAACCATGCTTTTTAGCAATTGTATTACCTAACTTTTAAAGTGATGATAGTGATGATGGCAAGTAAAATTCCGATAATCCAAAAGCGGGTAACAATTTTGGCTTCGTGGTAACCACTTTTTTGGTAATGATGATGTAGTGGAGACATTTTAAACAAACGATGTTCCCTAGCGTATTCAATCCCATGTTTTTTCTTTTGGTATTTGAAGTAGTACACCTGCAACACCACTGATAAATTTTCGATCAGAAAAATGCCGCAGAGAATAGGAATGAGGAGTTCCTTACGCACCATCAAACTAAATGAAGCAATAATTCCGCCCAATGCTAAACTTCCAGTATCGCCCATAAATACCTGGGCAGGGTAGCTGTTGTACCATAAAAATCCAACACAGGCCCCAACAAAGGCTCCGGCAAAAATTACCATCTCACCAAGGTTGGGGATGTACATAATGTTGAGGTATTTGCTAAACACCATATTGCCCGACACGTAAGCTAGAATACCTAACGTTACACCGATGATAGCGGATGTTCCTGCGGCTAAGCCATCAATTCCATCAGTAATATTTGCACCATTGGATACTGCGGTTATAATAAAAATAACCACGAATAGGTAAACTAAAAAGTTGTAGTCTTTGTAACTCTCACCAACAAACTTTAGTAAATCAGCGTAATCAAAGTAGGTTGATTTAAAGAAAGGAATGGTAGTTGTGGTGCTGTGCACATCCTTTGCAAGCATCATTTGGTTATCAATGAGAACAGGTTGTAGGTTGTGTTCTTTAATAAACTCAGTACTTACCTCTTCCGGTTTGTAAAACTCTCTTGTTTTAACATGTTGGTTGTAATACAGAGTAGTGGCAACAATTACACCTAAACCAACTTGTCCTAATATTTTAAACCGACCCGCTAAACCTTCTTTGTTCTTTTTGAAAACTTTGATGTAGTCATCAATAAATCCAACCAAACCCAACCACACGGTTGAGAGCAAAATTAAAATGATGTACACATTGGTTAACCTGGCAAACAATAAGGTTGGTAATAAGATGGCACTTAAAATAATTAGCCCTCCCATGGTTGGAGTCCCTTGTTTTTGTTTTTCACCTTCTAAACCAAGTGTTCTTACCGTTTCGGCCACTTGCATATTCCGCAGCATTTCAATAAGGCGTTTCCCGAAAACGGTGGTAATTAATAAGGAGAGAATGATGGCTAAAGCAGCCCTGAACGAGATATACTGAAACACCCCGGCTCCCGGAAAATCAAATTGTTTGTCTAAATACTGAAACAGGTAGTAAAACATATGAGTAATTTTTAGGCTTCTAATAATTTAAAAAGTTCAGTAGCGGTTTCTTTGTCATCAAAGTGATGTTTCACGCCATTTATTTCTTGATAGTTTTCATGGCCTTTACCGGCAATCAAAATGATATCGCCCTTCTTTGCATGCATAATAGCTGCTTTTATAGCCTCCCTTCTATCTGATATGCGCAGCGATTTTTTATAATGAATTGGCTTTATCCCTTTTTGCATTTCATCCAATATGGTTTCAGGGTTTTCGTTCCTGGGGTTATCGCTGGTTAAAATAACCTGCGTGCTCAATTCAGTGGCAATATCAGCCATCACAGGCCTCTTTGCGGCATCCCTGTTACCTCCACAACCAACCACAGTAATCAATTGCTCATTCTGTGTTCTGATTTCATTAATGGTATCAAGAACATTCTTTAACGCATCAGGTGTATGGGCATAATCAATAACAGCAATTACACCTCCGTTACTCCTGATGTAATCAAACCGTCCCTGAACAGAAGGTATGCCGCTTAAATGGCGAATAATGTCCAATTTATCCTTGCCCAAAAGAAAAGCAGTGCCATAAACAGCGAGTAGGTTATAAGCATTAAAGTTTCCAACAAGCCTAAACCATGCTTCCTGTTCATCAATATTCAATTGCATGCCGGTAAAGTCGCTTTCAATAATCCTGGCCTTAAAATCGGCCATGTTTTTTAGCCCATAAGTGTACTTGGTTGCTTGGGTATTTTGTACCATCACCATTCCGTTTTTATCATCCTTGTTGGTTAATGCAAACGCTTGGTCATTTACCTCATCAAATAATTTCTTTTTGGCCTGAATGTAATTGGCAAAGGTTTGATGATAATCCAAGTGATCATGAGATATATTGGTAAATACAACACCTGCAAAAGCCAATCCTTTAATTCTATTTTGATGAATGGCATGCGAACTGGCTTCCATAAAAACATACTCACAACCTTGTTCCGCCATATGTTCAAGCAGCTCATTTATCCTAATGCTATCTGGTGTGGTGTGTGTTGAAGGAATAACTTCTTCGTTAATTTGATTTTGAACAGTGGATAACAAACCAACCTTGTGATTGAATGAACGGAACAACTTGAATAATAAAGTAGCTACTGTGGTTTTTCCATTGGTGCCTGTTACTGCTACCAATTTCATTTTACTTGAAGGGAAATCGTAAAACTGAGCAGCCATAAGTCCCATGGCAACAGTACAGTCATTTACTTGCACATAAGTAATACCAGCAATTAATTGTTCAGGTAAATCCTCACAAACAATTGCGGCCACTCCTTTTTCACTCACATCTCCAATAAATTTATGACCATCAACCTGTGTTCCTTTAATGGCAAAAAACAATGAACCTTCCCCAACCTGACGAGAGTCGTAGGTAAGGTGCAGCACGGTAATCTTAACTTCACCAATTACTTGTAAAGGAGAGATGTGTTGTATCAGTTGTTCAATTGTTTTCATGCTACCCTAATTTTATGGTTACTTTGGCTCCTTTGCTGATTAATGTTCCTGCGGCTATGGATTGCTCCTTAACCCTGCCAACGCCCAACACTTCTACCTTTATTCCATTGTTTTCAAGCAGGTATATGGCATCTTTTAAACCCATACCGGTTACATCAGGCATGGTATTTTTATTGATATTTTTGGGGATTAGTTGTACTTGCTGGTTATTAATAATGGCTTGCGACCATTCGCTGCCTTGCTCTTCAACAGTATCATTATGATTGATTTTTTTTCCTAAGGTTTTTAAGATGGTTTCCAGATGCTGTTTTCTGGCGGCTTTAACTGTTGTAGGCGTAGGATTGTTGTAGTTCAATACCAGTTTAATATCACCATGTAGGTTGTGGCTGTTGGCATATACCTTATCAGCTATTTCTTTAAACACAGGTCCGGCAACTGCTCCTCCATAATAAATTCCTTTACTTGGAGCATTAACCATTACAAAACAGGTATATTGTGGGTTATTGGCGGGAAAGTACCCACAAAACGATGACCGATAAACAGGTTTTGAATAGCCTAGTCTGCCATCGGCAACCAATGCAGTTCCTGTTTTTCCGCCAACAGTATAATTGGGGTTTTTAAGCGAACTTCCTGTTCCTCTTTCAACAACACCTTCAAGCATGATGCGGAGATTTTTGATGGTTTCATCAGAGGCAATCCTTTTTTCAATGATTTGCGGCTTAAACTCCTTAATCACTTTACCGGTATTGGTAATCCGTTTTACAAAAAAGGGTTTCACCATTTTGCCATTATTGGCAACCGCATTGTATAAGGTTAGCACTTGCATTGGCGTTACCTTCACTTCATACCCAATGCTACTCCAAGGTAATGTTGTGCCATACCAATCCTTATCTTTAGGGTGTTTAATGCGTGGCTTGCCTTCTCCGGTAATTTGTAAGCCAAGTGGATTAGTAAGGTGTAATTTTTCCAGGTGGTTATAAAATTGCGAAGGCTTGCTTCTGTAGTTCTCGTAAATGGCTTTAGAAATGGCTACGTTAGAAGATATTTCAAAAGCATGTTGAAAGGTAACTATTCCGTGTCCACCCTTTTCACTATCATACATTACTGCATTGGCGAAGTATCTTTTTTCTCCGTTTTCAGTATCAAACAAATCAGTCATTTTTACCTTTTTGTCTTCTAGTAGCGCAAGCATGCTGGTTAGTTTAAAAGTAGATCCGGGTTCAAGGCTTTCACCAACTGCGTAGTTGTAGTTTTCAACATATTGTCCTTCTGAAACCCTGGTTAAGTTGGCTATGGCGCGAATTTCTCCGGTGCTTACCTCCATTAAAATGGCAGTTCCCCAAGCGGCATCATTAGTAATAAGTGTACGCATGAGTGCATGGGTTGCTACGTCTTGTAAATTCACATCAATCGTAGTATGAATGTCGTTTCCGTTTCTTGCCTCAATTTGTTGCTCATCATTAACAGGAATCCACGTTCCGCCTGCAATGCGCTGCATCACTCGTTTACCCTCTTTACCGCTCAAGTCTTTATCAAACGCTCCCTCCAATCCAACAGATTGTACGCCATTTATACTAAACCCTAATGTACGTTGCGCCAAGTAATCAAAAGGCTTTTCCCGTTTATTTTTTTCTTCAATGGTTAAGCCTCCTTTATATTTGCCTAACCTAAAAATAGGAAATTGCTTAACCGCCTTCATTTGCGGATAACTGATTTTTCGTTTTAATAAATAATAACGGTCTTTACGTTTCTTTACTTGAGTTAAAATCCGCTTATAATCTGCTTTACTTCGGTCTTCAAACAACTGCGAAAGCATCAGTGCTAATGAGTCAACATTGTTTTCAAAAATGTCTCCTTTCGCAAATCCGGGAGCCATGCCATCAAGCCGTAGGTCATAAATGGGTAGTGAGGTGGCCAGTAAACTGCCATCTAATGCAAAAATGTTTCCTCTTGAGGGCTCAACGGTTTGTATGGTGGTACTTAAGTTTTCGCTGAGAGCAACCCAATGGTTGCGTTCTTTAAAATTAATCTTAAACAAATAAGCAACAATAGCCGCAGCAAACACACACATCATAGCAAATGCGGTGTAAGTACGGATAAGAATTACTTTTCTGTTATTGGTTGCCACTAGTAAGTTATTTTTATGGGTGGGGTTGTTAATTCTTTGATGCCAAGTGTATCCAATTTTTTAGCTACATTGGATTGTTTGCTCTCACTCATCAATTCACTTAATATGGTGATGTATTCAGAGCGCAATTCTTTGATTTCTTTATTAAGTTTATCTGTTTTACGGATAATGCGTTCAGTGCTGTGCACATTATGAATATGCAGAAGCAATAGGATCATGATAAAAAAAGCAAATGGGATTTGGCGTACCATCCAGTCGCGAGAAATGTTAAAGTCGAAGTCGGCCATTTTTTGCATGGTCGTGGTAAGCCGAGAAGTCTCTTTGGGTTTAAGCTCTTCTGGTTCCTGTTTAACTAATTCTTCTTCTGTTAAAATTTTATTTGCCATCTGCGTTTTATATTTATGCAATGCTCGATGCGAATAGTTATGTTGTTGTTCTTTCAGCTACACGAAGTTTGGCACTGCGCGATCTGGTGTTCTCTTCTAATTCATTGGCACTGGCAGTAATGGCCTTTTTACTTACCGGATGGAACGGCTTGATGGGATTACCATAAAAATCCTTCTCTATTTCTCCGGTGAAATTGCCACTATTGATGTAGTTTTTGACCAAGCGATCTTCTAAAGAGTGATAGCTCATAATTACCAATCGCCCACCGGGTTTAATCACTTCTGCGCATTGTTGCAACAAGCTTTTTAGCACATCCAACTCACGGTTAATGTGTATGCGTAATGCTTGGAAAACTTGGCTCCAAAACTTGTAGTCCTTAAACTTAGGCGCAAAAGATTGCAACACTAATTTTAGGTCGGCAACGGTTTCAATAGGTTTTATTTGACGTTTGGCAGCAATTTGTTTGGCAATATTTCTGGCTTGGTTCAGTTCACCATAATAATAAAACACATCTGCCAACTCGGCCTCCGTAGCCCGATTGATAAATTCAGCAGCACTTAATCCGCTAGAACGGTTCATGCGCATATCCAATATAGCATCATCAAAACGATAACTAAAACCTCTTTCATCCACATCAAACTGGTATGACGATACACCTAGGTCGGCCAGTAATCCATCAACAGGAAGCAAGTCTTGGTAATGAAGATGGTTTTTGATAAACTCAAAATTTTGATCAATAAAATATAAGCGGTTGTCGTCTGGCAAATTTTGTTTGGCATCTTCATCTTGGTCGAAAGCCACGAGTTTGCCATGCTGGTTGAGTTTATTTAATATGGCCCTGCTATGGCCGCCACCGCCAAACGTAACATCAACATAAATGCCTTCAGGGTTAATGTTTAAACCATCCAAACATGCTGCTAACATCACAGGAACATGATAGTTACTCATCGTTCCTCCTTTCTCGTTTGCTCATCACCTCTTCGGCCAACGCACTAAAATCTTCCGGCTCTTCACTCAACATCTTATCATAGCCGGCCTTGCTCCATAATTCTATTTTGTTGCC
>RDYC01000208.1 GCA_004293295.1 Bacteroidota bacterium | reverse complement strand
CTTGAATAAGCCCTACTCCCAATTGTGAAGTATCGTTATTCACGTTGTTTCGCTTATTTCCTGTTGCCTTACTCAATAGCAATGCGTTATTGGTATTGATGTGCCAAATTGCTAACCCTCTGGCTGGAAGATAAGCATCAAACTTTTTTTGTTGCCTGTTCTCCAATAAATAATACTCATTGGGTCTGGAGGTGTTTATTTGATAAACCATATCACTATCAACAACCGCATAAGGCAATTTATACAATTGGGTATCTTTGATAATAGTTGGAGTTACCCAACCCATTTGAATCCTACTCCAAGCATCATTATTACAAGGAGTACGTTCGTTGTTAAGCCATGGTCCGCCTGCCATTAATGTGAAATTTCCTGACCCCTCGTTGGTATTTTGTGTGGAGTATAAATCCGGTAAATCCAATAAATGACCAAACTCATGACATAGCACGCCTATACCCACAATATTGTTGCTTCCGCTTTGCCAACGTTTTTCCGGAAACATCGCAAATGAGGCAATTTGTACACCATCATAAGTTGGTCGTTGGGTTTCGCTTAAGGTAGAACGAAAAGACCAGATGTAATCACCGGAATTGGGAGCACTCACCTCTTCGGCTCCTATACCTGCATGCATAACAATTACTCCGTCACAATACCCATCATCATCCGAATCAAACTCACTAAAATCAACACCGAAAGAGTCATTGGCATCCCTAACTGCACCAAGCAACAATGACCTTGTTGCTGCATTATACGATGGGCTGCTGTTTCTTCCGTAATACTTGTATCCACTGTCTGCCATTACCCACCCATAAACAATACTGGTTAAGTTCAGTTGTCCATTCGATGCTGCCTTGTAGTAATCTTTAAACGATCCGGTTCCATTATAATCTGGTTGGTTTAACAACAACTCGAAGTTTTCCTTTGATACAGTTGCTCTTAAATCTGGGTATTCCACTAAAATTACAATTACTTTTCTATCCCCTTTTGGCGGAAATGGATTTGGATTACCTGCTTTACCATATCCTTCGCTTGTTCTATTTTCTTCTTCAAACAATTGTAGCATTAAACTTTGCTGAGCAGCACTGTATCTAAGGTGTTTAGGAATTTCAATCTTTGTTAAAACTCCATTAATTGCTTTTATTCCACTGGTAGTTAGGTTTCCGTTTTGGTCCGGTATTGCGAATTCGTATACTCCTTCCTGATTTTTTAAAACGGTATACCCTTCTTGGGTTTCTAAATAATGAATGGCTTCATTACCTACACCAATCAAAGAAATAGACGTTCCATCTGGTTGTTTAAGTTCGTTCACAATAGGCAAAGCAGGGCAGTTACTACGTTGTGCGCTTGTATATATGAAAAATAAGCTGGCAAATACCGTGCAGAAAATACTTCTTAAGTAGTTATGTTTCATTTAATTTGGAGTCAATAAAAAAATAAAAGTACTCAATTTAGTAAGTATAACAAATAAATAGTGTAATTTGGTTTTAAATTCATCGCATTTAATTTGAACCCATCGGTTTTATGCGGCTCAAACCCTTTGGCCTATGAAAATACAATACCGTCCGGCAACTATTATTCATATCATGGATGAATCACCGGTAGTTAAGCGATTTTTCTTTAAAATGCCCGATGACGAAAAGTTTAACTTTAAACCAGGCCAGTTTGTGATGTTGGATTTGCCCATTGATTCTAAAATTACCAACCGAAGTTATTCCATTGCCTCTGCACCAGGAGATGACAATATATTTGAATTGATTATTGTGTTAAACCCTCCCGGCTTGGGAACCCCCCACATGTGGGATACCTTTACAGTAGGGCACCAGGTTCCTGTTGCCGGACCATTAGGGAAGTTTGTATTGCCGGAGACCATTAGTACCGACATTTGCTTTATTGCTACCGGAACAGGAATTGCACCATTAAGGAGCATGTTGCACCATATTATCAACCATAATTTAAGCACAAAAAATGTGTACATGGTGTTTGGAAACAGAACCTATCCTGATATTTTGTACCACATTGAAATGGGAGCACTAAGCGCAAAGTTTCCTCAGTTTACATTTATTCCGGTACTTTCTCGGGCTGATGAAAACTGGCAAGGAAGAAGGGGGTATGTGCACCATGTTTATGAAGAAATATTTGAAGATAAACGACCGGCCACTTTTTTTCTTTGCGGCTGGAAAAGTATGATTATGGAGGCTAGAGAGCGCCTTACTGCAATGGGATACGACAAAAGCAGCATAAAATTTGAATTGTATGATTAATAAGGTCTGATAACCTTGGGCAATTATGCTACCTTTGCAATAGCATGCAACAGCCTTACAAAAAAAATAACGATCGGTTTAAACCACAACGCAAACCCAGTTTACAGCCCAAAGAGCAACATGCCATTTATGGCATACATGCTATCATGGAGGCCATTTCAGCGGGACAAGACTTAAATAAAATCATTGTTCAAAAAGGAGAAGCAAGCACCTTGTTGCAACAACTGCTTAAACAGGCGCGAGATCTAAATATACCTTTGCAATATGTGCCTAAAGAATCTAACCTGTTTCCTGCATCAAAAAACCACCAAGGTGTATTGGCCCATATTTCCCCCATTAGCTACCATAAACTAGAAAATATTATTCCGCAAATTTTTGAGAAAGGCGAGGTTCCTTTTGTATTGGTTTTAGACCGCATAACTGATGTGCGCAATTTTGGTGCTATTGCAAGAAGTGCTTATTGCGCAGGTGTGCATGCATTGGTAATACCGGATAGCGGAAGTGCACAAATAACTGATGACGCCATAAAAACATCGGCTGGAGCATTGCACCACATCCCGGTTTGTAGAGAAAAAAACATGAAAACCACCATGGAACTCCTGAACCAATCAGGGTTGGTGACTGTGGGATGCAGCGAAAAAGGCAAACAACTTTTGCATCAGTTAGACCTAACAGTTCCGGTTGCCATTATTATGGGCAATGAAGAAACCGGTATTGCTGAAGATATTATTAAACGATGCACCCATTTGGCCAAAATTCCGCTTGAGCTAGGGGTACAATCCTTAAACGTATCTGTTGCTGCTGGAATTGCTGCTTATGAAACCATTAGGCAACGTATTGCCTAGGCGAAAGTTATTGTATAGTATACCGTAAACTAAACCCTCCGCTTGTAATAATAGTCGGAAATTGGTTGGAAGTAGCCGGATTGGTTTTTCTCCTGTCGTAAAAAATGCGAAGCATCAATTTTTCATTAATATTATAATCAATTGATGGGCGAATAGAAATTACTGTTTGTCCCAACACAGGGTCATTACTTGGCCTATCCAAATTGCGTATTTTAGTAACCTGCTCCCTGATACTAAAATCAAGCCTAAAGTTTACATCATTATTCAATACCAATGTTCGGCCATTCCGTAAAAATGGAATCCTGAGTTTTGCTGTTCTATAGCCTGTTCCAAACACAAACTCATTCCCTTTTTGCTCGCTCAATTGCCCATTGGTTAAGGCAAAATTTAGTGTTCTGTCTCTTTTATACTCAAATCGGGCGGTTAAATTATTTACCATAGTAACATCAATGCCAATAAAAGGGCCCCACCGCTCAACTAAGCTAATACTTCTTATTTGATATTGTGAGCTATAGTCACCGCTTAAGTTTTTTGATGCTGTATCAATTATGGTTTGAAATGAGCCTACGGTATACGTACTGGTGTATGCATGATTAATGGTAACATTGCTTGCGTATTCCTTAACTTTTTCAAACTTTGATAAACCAGTGTATGTAATGCGCCAATTTGGAACAGGTATTTTAGGGAAGGCACTAAGCGAGGAAGTACTTGCATTTTTACCTGAATACGCAGCCAAAAATGCCGGAATTAATACCTCTTGGGAGTTTCTGCTATAACCAATCGGGAAACCATTGGAATCAAGTCTCCCGCCCGGGCGATCTTCGCTCCTTCCAAGCCTTTCCGCTATAATTTTTCTGTTTTCCTGAAAGGTATTAAACACTTCAGACGACCCATCAGCCAACTCTTTTGAAAAGGTTGTTGCAAAAATATTATACGTAATATTAAACGTTCCTGACTCTACTAATGGGCCAATATCGCGGTGTTCCAGAGCAACTGAGTCATAGCGGAAGAGAGATTGTTGGGTTTTAGAAGATTGTTTGCTAACGTTAAGTTCCACCCTAAAATCTCTAAATGGTTCAACCGTAGCTCGTGCTGTAATGTTTTCTCTAAAATCGGTGGTATAATAGTTGCTTACACGAGGGTCCTTAGTAAGCCAACCATTTTGGCTTGCCCTAAAGCGATAATCATCATCTTGGAAAGCCAATAGGAAGTCGGCTCCCGGGGCGTTAACATCAAAATTTTGCCCCCCATATTGTGGTTTTGGATTAAACCCGGGTAGTACCATCCCATTATTAATGGTGTGTTGATAGGTAACATTTTTTACACTGGTTAATATCCTAAGGGTTGCAGCCATTGCCGGATTTAGCTTTGCCGGATCCTTTTCTTCTTTTACCGGTTCTTCTTCCGATTCGTCCTCCTCCTTATCTTTTTTTCCTTTGGCATTTTTTCCTTTTCCCTTTTTCCCTTTTTTGCCCTTTGTATTTTTCTTTGGTGTTACCTTTTTAGGGGTTGTTGATTTTTTTGTAGATGAAGAAGGGTTATTGAGTTGCCGCAATATTGGAAATTTATTGTACAGCATAATCAAATTCAAATTGGCATTCCATGTTTGTACCCTTGAATTTTGTATGGTATTACCCAAACTATCCGCTGCCGGAGGGGCTTGTTTCCATTGGTAGTTGGCTGTGTAGGCATAGGAAAGGTTGGTCCAACTTAAAAATGAAATCTTATTGATTGGTACCGTATAGTTTATTCTTGTTGCTTGATCAAACTGGGTAAGCCTTCCTCCTGTCCAAAAGTTATTCCACATGCTATCCCTTTTTTCAGGAGTAGATTCATCAATTTTACCAAGTGGCTCGTCAATACGGGCCATTGCAGTTGATGAATAATCAAGCTTTAGTCCTTTTGTGATATCAAACCTAAGCTCATAATAACGGTTTGTGGTAAATAGCTTATCAAATAAAGGAGGAATAATGGTATTGGGGTTATCATTATTTCTGTTTATGGTTACACCATACCTCCTGTCGGCTTCAACCCGCGCCCCCCATGATTGGGGCTTAAAAAACAGGTTGAAATCCTTGATAAGCTGCAGGTGTTTTGATTTAATGATTTTACTAAAAGGCTCCCATGGTTTGGCATTAAAACTATAATTATAGGCCACCATTCCTTTATAGTTTTGCAACAAATAATATTCAATAGTTTGGTTTCTCCTGTAAACCTCAGTATAAGCGTACGTAAAACTAAAGTTTTCTATATCGTACAAGTGTTGCTTTTTATTGCCAACTCGATTTTTTCTTACGTTGGTGAAATTAAGGCTTCGCCTGGTAGTATAATCATCGGCTGCCTTTTTAATTTTTGTTACATAATCAGGATTTGTGCTTTCGTCAATTTCCTTCTGTAACCGAGTATCGGGGTTTAATGGGTTATAAAATGGCCTGATGATGGTGCTGCCATAGGACAGGAAAACAGGCACAGATATACCGGTTTGTTTAGGGAAAAATTTACCCAGCTCAAAATTACTCTGAACGTCATATTGATACTGATCGTTTAGGCTACGTTCATTCAACTTCTTATCAATCCCTCCCCAGCCAACAGTTGATAAGCTTCCGGTTAATTGCAAATTTCCAAAATCAGCCAGTTTTGCCAATACCCGTCCGGTGGCTGCGGAACCACCTTTGTTGCTAAACTCCGTCATCCGAAGTTCATTAAACCACACTTCACCGCACTTCGGTAAACCATCATCACTGGCATCTCCAGGCCTTGCTTTAGGATTTCGTATACCCAACATAACTACCCTGGCTTGGCTTAAATCCGGTAAACCAACTACCCTGTAAATACCATTACCACCAATACGTTCATAAACAGCAGTAAATGGGAAGTTGGCATTTGTACGTGCAATTTTTGTGTTAATCAGTTCCTCCAACTCAATCACCATTTCGTTTTGTCCTGGCCAAATATCATCAGGGTTTACTGTAGGAGGAACTGTTACCGCTAATGGCACTTCATACTCGTAATAGTTATTCGTTAAGTCTGTTCCTATTCTAATAAATGCCCTTAAATCTCCTGACCTTAAATTTTCAGCACCTTCGGCATGCATAAACATCCGTAACTTTCCATATCTCCTTAAATCAGTGCTAATATTTTTAAACGCGGCCCTGGCATCACCATCACGTAAATCGCATACCTGTAACGAGAGCGATTGTTCGTTTTGTTGAATTGACTGTGGTGCACTAAAATCAATTTCACGTTGTATGCCCGGGGGAGTAACATATTTTATAGGTGCACGGTTGCCATTTTCCTCAATATTTACCGTTGAAACCACAAAGGTGGTTTTATCTGCATTGTCATTAGGCTTATTCTCTTTGCCCAACTCTAAGTTCTCCAGGTACTTTCTCCAATCAGCCCTTACCAACTGCAAATAGGCAAAACGCAGCACAATATCATTGGAAAAACCTTTCATAAACATCCGCATAAAGCGAATTGACTTGAAGTCGTAAATCTGTCCAACCTTTTTCTCATACTCGCGAATTGGTATTTTAAGCTGATACCAAGTAATCTCTCGCGAACTTCCATTTTTTAGTTGTGCAATTCTGCGCACACTATCTGTTACAAAGTTTTGCCCAACCACCAATCTCTCCTTATCAATATCAACCTTGTATTGGTAGTATTCTTCAATATCATTTAAGGTAAAATCCTTATTGATGTCTTCATTATCTGGGGTATTTGTAGCTGTTATCGGATACGGTTCAGGAGACTGATCAATAGTTGGTGAGTTTCCTTGCTGAAAATTGAATCTTTTATAACGATCTAATATGGTTGCCCGTTGGTTGTCAAAACTTCCCCCTAAGTAATATTTGTAATTATCATTAGATGGATCAGAAGAAGCATTGGAGTAAGCAATACTGCTTTCTGTATGTTTTGCCCTAACCTTATCAATATAATCTCTTTGAAATAAAGCCCGTTCGCCATCATCATTTAAGCCATCAAAGCCAACGTCTTGCTGCGCCCTAATAGTTGGTTCAGCATCAAAAGCAAAATTAATAACCGGTTTACGTGGAACCCGCCCCCAAACAGTTGTATCCATATAGGCATTATCGCCTTCATTACGCGGTAGCCCATTTTCGGCAGCCCTCCTGTTATCCCTAAGTACATCTTCAGAGATATTACCTAAATTTAAATAGAATGCTCCTTTGTTTGTGCCATCGTTTTTGCAGGCATAAGGATCCATCATCCATATTTCAATATAATCAATGTTGGTGGCTTCAAAATCGTTTTGATCAATTTTCCGCATCATTCCACCCCATTTTTTTTGTGGGTTGGCCAATGTTCCATCGGCTTGTAGTTCATCCACATTATAATTGTATGGACCTCTTTCTTTAGGGTAAAAAGCCAAATCGAGTGTAGCTACATTGGTTGGTAATCCGGCTTGTATTTGCCTATCAGGAAATATTTGTTTTAAATCTATTTCACGCACACAGTCATCACTCAATTGCTCATCATCATTTTGGATGTGCTCCGGGGTAAACCTATCTTCCCTATAAAAGGTTGATGCGATGTTGTACCAAGCCAAATTAGCCCTTTGGCTACCGTATTCCAGGTTATTTAGCAAATCGCCTTCGGGGAATAAATCGGGTTGGCCCTGCGGGGTTGAAGCCAACGTCCAGTTTAAAGAGGGTAGGCGAATATCGAATGGGGTTTCACTGCCTTCAAAATCATCTAAGTAAGCCGTTCCCTTTTGAGCCAACGCTCCTTGAACCCCGGGTATTAAATGAGCCACTTCGCCACTAACGGTAATATTTGAAGGCTCTTTAGTTTCAATAAAAGGAAGTTTATCAACCAACTTGGTTAATAAGCGGGAGTCCTTTCTGTAGGTTCCGTCCAAGCCAATAATAATATTAGATATTGGTTCTTCTCCAATATTAACTTTTGGTGTAAGAGGTCTTTCATTGAGGTATAAAAAAGTACCTCCAAAAAGAAAATCATTACTTTTTTTGTAGTCGAAGCGGGTTCCTAACAAGCTTTTTTGTTGAACTGTAAATAAGCTGTTGCTTTCTGAGGAAACTTTAATTGATGCCCCTGAGTTAAGTAAGCTTGTATTTAAAATTTTTACCCTACCCAAATTATAGTCAACCACATAATCAGCATTTTCTGTAAGTTGTGCCCCATTAGCTGTAACACGAACCGAGCCCCTTGGAATATTGGTACTGTTTAAAGAAATTTCATTGGTTGATGAGCCTTGATAAGTTCCACGTAGAAAAAATTTATTGTACTGTGGTAATTGCAACGCAGCAAATCTGGTAGAATCATACAACTCGTAAAAGGCATAATACCTTGCCCTGTCCGGATTATTAGAAAACTTTGAGGCCAAGTATGTTCCAAATGGCTCAAGCATTGGGAAGATAATGCGGCCTTGTTGTGGGTTAACGGTTATTCCCTCCAAATAATCGAATATGCCATCAGGGGCTCTTTCCTGTTGGGTGTTGAGGTTATCTAAATTAAGTACGGTAAGCAACGGAACACCCGTTAAAGATGGTTCGTTTTGTTGTGGTATGTAGTTTAAATCCGCTCCTGAAGGATCATCTGCATATAAAATGTTTAATTTAAAATCTTTCGGTTGAACATTAAATGTTCCTAACGAATAAATGTTCTTCATCATCAAATCCCACATGGGCAAATCCGGGCGTTGTGAAGGGCCTTTTAGCATTTTGGTATACAACACATTAGGATTATCAGGATTAGGAGGAAGGTCAGTGGTAAATTCTCCTACCTTAAAGTAGCGGCCATCTAATGTGTATTCAAAGGCCACATTTAATACTTCATCATTATTTAACGAGTTGTTTAACGAAATATAACCCAAGCGAGTGTTTACTGTATACTCGGTAGGGTTAAGCAAACGTGCATAATTAATAATTTGGTATTGCGATATGGCTTGTAATCCTGTTATATTAACATCTCCGGTTAACTCATTTTGTATCTGGAATGATTGACGCAGGTTAGCAGTATCTTTATTAATGCCTTGCCCACTCAAATATTCGTAAAGTCCATTTGCACCATTACCCGGCAATGTATCAGCAGGATTTGCATTGAGTGCCCAATACTTGTTATTTCGTTTTGAGGCTTCTCCCAAGTCGCTAAAACCAATTACATCCCTTGCATTATCAAATGTTCCGGTTCTATTGGTAACCCAAACTTCCACCCTATTGATAACAATTGGTGACGATACAATAGGCAAGTTACGCAACCAATTATCATAGTTATCTCTAAAATAATGGGCCAGAAAATAGTGCCTGTTCATGTCATAATTATCCGCTTGGATATCAAAACGACTGGTTTGAACACCGCCTTGTAATTCTGTTTCGGTGGTCTTTCCTCGTTGCTGAGTAAGAATGGTGGTAACCGTTAATTTTCCGAATTGCATGGTGGTTTTAACCCCAAATAAACTTTGGCTGCCTTGTATTAATGCTGAGTTTAATGGTAAGCTCACATTCCCTAACTCAATTTTCTTTAGGATATCATCCTCTTTTCCGGCATAGTCAAGTTTAATTTGGTTCTCAAAATCGAAAGTAGCCTCCGTATCATAGTTGAGGTTAATTTTCATTTTATCACCAATGCCTCCTTGCACATTCAGTTGTATTTTTTGCCTAAAATCAAATTGTCCGGTTCGCTGCTGCCTAAGCGCAATGGCCGGGTTACGTACCGTATTAAAATTACCTTGAAAAATTAACTCCGCTGTTCCTCTTGGTCTTATGTCAATAACACCACTTCCAAAAATACGGTCGAAAATTTTGGGATTTAACTTGAGCGGTGGAATGATACCACCACCCTTAACAAAGTTTTGGGCCTGAGCCCTTTGTTTAAAGTACTCCTTATTTTGTAATTTATTTTCTGTTTTAAGTTGTTCTTTTACAGGAATATTGGCAGGTAATCGGTAATCAGTGCCTCCAACGGTTGACTTGTAATTGTATGAATTGCTGCTTGAATCGAGACGATACTGGTTTTTAATATTTGATGGCTCCGCTAAATCAAATGGGTGCTTTTTCGGGTTAATTTCATACGGCTTTCTATCTCGTATTGGGTAAGGTAATTTTGTGCGGTTGGTATCGTTTGTGCCCAAACTGTCAGGCGGAGCCAAAAAGCCCGTAGCACTAATAGATTCCGGTATCCCTGATTCAAGGCTGGCAAAATCTATTGCTTCAGAAAAAGCAAAGCAATTCCACTCTGAAAATACAGATACATCACCATATACCAAGCCTGAAAGCAAGGTAAATAGAGACAAAAGCGATATGTGTTTTATTTTAAAGAGACTAAACAATGTAGAATTGCGCCATCAAATAACTTTTAAGGTGTGTTTTATTAATTCTTCAAGTGTGTAATTAGGGTTTTGTTGTTTTATTTTTTGCAACCCTTTTTCCGCTTCATTTTTATTAAATCCCAGCATAACCAAAGCCGCCAAAGCTTCCTCCATTATTTTATTGGTTGATACAAACCCTCCCACTCCTGCTTGCACCTCTGTTTGTTTACCCAATTTATCCTGCAAATCAATGATTATACGTTGAGCTGTTTTAGGACCAATGCCCTTAACAGATTTTAATAACGCCCAATTACCGGATGTTATTGCCTGACGCACCTCAAAAGGTTTCATCGAGGAAAGAATCATGCGGGCAGTATTTGGTCCAACTCCACTCACTGAAATTAAAGAGGAAAATAGCCCTTTTTCCTCTTCATCTGCAAACCCATATAAGGTATGGCTGTCTTCCTTAACAACCAAGTGCGTGAGCACCTTTACATTACCTGCTGATGGAAGATTTTCGTATGTGTGCAAGGATATATTTACATTATAGCCTATTCCACTGCAATCAACAACCACATAGGTGGGGGTTTTTACAACCAACTTACCTTCTAAATATGCTATCACTTAACTGTTTCCTTTGTTTTTAGTTATATACAGGGGCTGCTAAATTACTAAATGTTTTTAATTTTGAAAGATGGGTTTAAAAACTATTTATTTATACCAACAACCTATTTTATCGCGGCTAGCAAGCATCGTTCGGTATACATTGCTCATTTGCAGCTTATCAATAAGCTTACAATGTGTTGCCGGTGAGCCACTTAGAAAAAAACATAAAACATTTTATCCCAATGGAAAAATTAAACTCAAAGGCCAGTTTAAACGCGGAAAAAAACATGGGAATTGGTTTTATTTCAATGAAAAGGGGATGATGGTTAAAAGGGAACGTTATAAGGCAGGGGAGTTATTCACCTCATATACCTATAATGATAAGGGTAAACTGGCCACCATTATTGATAAAGAGGGTAAAATAACAAATAAGCCCGGTTGTGGTTGCCAATAATTAATGTATTGTGCTATACTTGTGTTTATGCAAGTTGTAACTTTTACTTTTAATGATTTTGCTGAAAACACTTATGTGTTGTATGATGAGAGTGGGAATTGTGCCATAGTAGACCCCGGTTGTCATAAGCACAGTGAACAGCAAGAACTCGTTAATTTTATTGCTCAAAACAACCTTACACCAACACATTTAATGAATACCCATTGCCATATTGACCATGTGTTGGGGAATGCTTTTGTTGCAAAAAAATATGGTATACCTCTATATCTGCACAAAGATGAGCTTATTACTTACAATGATACGGGCAGATGGGGCCAGTTTTTTGGGCTTGTTATTGAAGAAATACCTGATCATCAAATTTTTATTGATGAATCAAGCGACATTACTTTTGGCAATAGCGCATTAAAGGTACTCTTTACCCCAGGGCACTCCATTGCTAGTGTTAGCTTTTATCACTCCTCTAGCAAACAATTAATTTCAGGAGATGTATTATTTTACCAAAGCATAGGACGCACCGACCTGCCTGGCGGTAACCACGCCACACTAATTGCTTCCATAAAAAATAAGCTATTTGCACTTCCTGATGATACCATAGTGTACAGTGGACATGGGCCGGCAACTTCAATCGGTTTTGAAAAAAAGCACAACCCATTTCTATAAAAGCTTAGAGTGATACTTTAAAAATTGATTAATAAGCCTGATTTAACTTTACTTATTGCAAATAAATTATAAATTAGCATTTTAAGTTTTTCCAATTTTGAACATAAAACATCTTCTTTTAATATATACTTATCTGTTTATTAATACAATAAGCAGTGGTCAGGGTTTTCAAACCATATCCGGTATCATTAAGGATAAAAAAACAGGGGAGGCACTTATTGGGGCTACGGTTAAAATTAAAGGCACCACCATTGGTACCGCAACTGATTTTGATGGTAATTTCACCTTAAAAACATCCCAACCATTGCCACTAACACTAGTGGTTACTTATGTTGGTTACTTAGAAACAGAAATAAAGGTAGTCAGCCTTGATAAACCAATAACCATTAAAATTGATGCCAACACCACCCAGCTTAAAGAAGCAGAAATAAGGGACAGCAGGGTTAGTGAAAAACAGAAACAAAGCCCTGTTACTGTGGAAACAATGGACGCTACTGCCATTAAGCAAACCCCGGCAGCTAGTTTTTACGAAGGGCTCTCCCACCTTAAAGGTGTAGATTTAACTTCGGCCAGTATTGGTTTTAAAATCATCAACACCAGAGGGTTTAACAGTACGTCACCTGTTAGAAGCTTACAATTGATTGATGGAGTGGATAATCAAAGTCCCGGGTTGAATTTTAGCTTAGGGAATTTTTTAGGGGCTAGTGAATTGGATGTGCAAAAAGTAGATTTAATTGTAGGAGCAAGCGGAGCCTATTATGGGCCAAACGCATTTAATGGGGTAATTAATATGCAAACCAAATCGCCATTTACTTTTCCCGGGTTAAGTGCAAGTGTAAAAGTAGGCGAAAGAGCCCTATTTGAAACTGCTGTGCGATGGGCGCAAGTTCTTAAAAATAAAGCTGGTCAAGAGAAGTTTGCTTATAAGTTCAACCTATTTTATCTAAAAGCCAACGATTGGGAAGCCACCAATTATGAACCAACGCTCCAAAGCCGCGATGGTAAAAACAACCCCGGAGGTTATGATGCAGTGAATATTTATGGTGATGAGTACCAAGATAGAAATGTACAATATGCCAATTTTGTGACGTTTACCGGACTAAATAGGTTCTATCGTACCGGTTATAAAGAAATTGACTTGGTTGATTATGACACCAAAAATTTAAAAACAAGCTTGAGTTTGCATTATAAACCGGCAAAAGATTATGAGTTGATTTACGCTTTTAATTTTGGTACAGGAACTACCGTTTATCAAGGAGATAATCGTTTTAGTTTAAAAGATATTTTATTTTTTCAGAACCGTATTGAGTTTCGCAAACAAGATGACTTTTTTATTAGGGCATATGCTACCAATGAAGACGCAGGTAATAGTTATGATGCCTATAATACAGCCTTGCGTTTACAGGGTTATGCCAAACGAGACGCAGATTGGAGCAGAGACTATAAAGATCAATGGACTTCTCAACCCAGCCTGATACAAAACCGAATAGACGCTTTACCGGGAATGCCTTTCGCAACCTTCCCTTATCCTCCGGGATATGTTCAAAGCAGAGAGGATTTTTTGAGTAGAAACTATTATGATTCCCTTGTTTATTATCATCAACTTGCCGCCCAATTTGCCAATGGTTCATTAAACCTACCGGGCCGTGTATCCAGGAA
>RDYC01000207.1 GCA_004293295.1 Bacteroidota bacterium | reverse complement strand
ATTGCCCTGTTTATGGTAAAAACCACCCCGAAATAAATGGTGAAAAGCGATAAATTGATTCAATTACACACCATTATTTTACTTTGGGGCTTTACCCCTGTGCTTGGGAAATTGATTTCTTTTGGGGCTTTAGATTTGGTATGGTATAGGCTTGCTCTTGCCATAGTGAGTTTAATGGCATTTGTGTGGTTTAAAAAACAAAGCCTTCATTTAAATCCAGTACAAATTATTAAATTACTGGTTATAGGCTGCATTGTTGGACTTCATTGGTATTTTTTTTACCATGCCATAAAAGTGAGTAATGTTAGCGTTGCGATGGCCGGATTTAGTACCATCACATTATTTGCCAGCTTACTGCAGCCACTCTTGTTAAAACAACGTTTTTTTTGGGGCGATTTTATTTATGGAATTATTTTGGTAATCGGGTTGGGAATTATTTTTAAATTTGAAACCAGCCAAATAGCCGGACTCATTTATGGTATACTTGCCGCACTTACCGGGGCTTTTTTTGGTGTATATAATGGTAAACTCATCCAAGTCCACGGGGCTTATAAAATTACTTTTTACGAGTTTTCAGGTGCCTTAATATTTATTTCTATGGTAAAGTTGTTTTTATCTGAAACCGGTTTTGAATTACCTGCTTTAAGTATCTCTGACGGAGTTTACTTGCTTGTTTTAAGTGTTTTTTGTACCACGATAGCCTTTACTTGGAGTGTTGAAATCCTTAAACACTTTACCCCATTAACGGTAATCATCACCAACAACTTGGAGCCTGTGTATGGCATTGTTTTTTCTTTACTGCTTTTTGCTGATACGGAATATATGAGCAATGGATTTTATGCAGGGGTGCTGATTATACTTACCAGTGTATTTACATACCCGCTTATTAAAGCAAAATTTTCAAGCAAATCATCTTAAAAGTTTGGTTGCTATTAATTGCATCAATTAAAAAATTACTACATTCGTTCATATTGTTTTAATCATATGAAAAAAGCCGTTTACTTGTTTTTAGCTATCGTTGGTACTACACAGCTATCTGCACAGGAATTTACCTATTCCAGCTTATTTCATAATTCACCCAAACAGGCTGTGGTAAATTTTACAGATGTTGGTATTGATTATGAAGCACAACTTCAACTCATAAAAAGCGTACCACCTGTGCCAGCCATGGGTTCAATATCATATAAAAAACAACAGCTAGAAGCGGCAAGGGCCAATTACGCGCAACAAAAAGCCGCAACAAATGAATTGAAGAAAGCATTACCACCTGCACCAACTATTATACGTGGTTTTCAAGCAAATAATCCCCAAGGCACCCCGAATGACAATGATATTGCTGTTAGCAATGATGGAATAATTGTAAGTGTAGTGAATCAAAATGTGGCTTTGTATAACGATTCCGGAGGATTTATTTTTAGTAGAACCTTGGCAAACTTTGCCCGATCGTTAGGTAGCTTAAACAGAACATTTGATCCAAGGGTGGTTTACGACCCAATTGCCGACCGTTTTATCGTGGTTTTTTTACAGGGGACTACATCGGCTGATACTCGAATTATTGTTGCCTTTAGTCAAACCAATAACCCGAACGCCACCTGGAACTTTTACACCATTCCCGGTAATATTTTTGGTGATAGCTCTTGGAGTGATTATCCAATTATTTCTATTTCGAACACTGAATTGTTTATTACTGTAAATCGTTTAAAAGACAATACTTCATGGCAAGAAGGCTTTATGGAATCTATCATTTGGCAAGTAAATAAGGATGATGGTTTTAAAGGTGACTCACTGAGAAAGAAGGCCTATTACAATATTAAATATAACAATAAACCCATTTGGAGCATTTGTCCGGTAAAGGGTAGCAGCATGTTGTATGGGCCAAACCACTACTTTGTATCTGTTAGGCCGGGTGACCTGCGCAATGATACTGTTTTTTTGCATGAGATAAGCAATACACTTGATGCCAACCCTACCTTAACATTAAAGGTTCTTAAAACAAATGTGCCATATGGCTTGCAGCCCAATGCACCGCAGCCCGGAGGGCAATATATGCAAACCAATGATGCCAGGGCGCTAAGTGCGCTAAAACATGAAAACACCATTCATTATGTGGGCAATTCTATTAACGAGGCTAACTTTGCCCCTTCTGTTTATTATGGTCGGATAGATGTAAGTAACGCGCAACAACCTACTGTGTCTGGTAAAATTATTAGCTATGACAGCATGGATATTGGGTATCCGAGTATTGCATACGCAGGTGGTGGTTTTAAAACCGACCAAACCATGTTGATTTCATTTTCGCATGTTTCTGAAACAAAATTTGCCGGCAATTCAGCGGTGTTTGTTGCCAGAGATGGAGAAGTGTCGGCACCGATCCATGTAAAGTTAGGTGAGGGCAATATTAATGTGCTATTGGATAGTATTGAACGTTGGGGAGATTACAGTGGGATTCAACCAAAGTACAATAAATTGGGTGAATGTTATTTGGCCAATTCTTATGGGCTGGCAAACGGAAACCACCGCACTTGGATAGCTAGAATTAGAAGTAACGACCCATTATTAGGATTAAGCAATCGCGATGAACCAATTGCCCGAGAAATTCATGTTTTTCCTGTTCCCAGTAGTGGTTATGTGCAAGTTGAATTTGAACTTAAAGAGAAATTGCTGTTAGAGTTTTCTATCATAAATGTGCTGGGCCAAAACAATGAGGTTCTATTGGTTGACCATGGAAAACCAGGAATCAACCGCTTCAGTTTGAATACGGATAAATTAAGTAATGGCACCTACATCATCAATATTAAAAACCATGATAACATCATCACTTCGAAACGGATTATTGTTGCTCATTAGTGGTTTATTGATGGGAGGATTTGGCTGTCAATCATCACATAAAAATCCTACACCTGATGCAGTGGTGGAAATGCCCAAACCCGGGAGTGTTCACACACTTGATTCCTTAAAAAACATTCAACAGCAAAAGCGGGATAGCTTAAGGCGGAATCGTTAATACACCTACACCATTATTCCGGCTATGGTTGCAGAGAGATAAGAAGCAAGTGTGCCGCACAATAAAGCCCTAAAACCAAGTTTGGCAAGATCAGATCTTCTGCTTGGAGCAAGCTCGCCTATGCCACCAACTTGTATGGCAATTGAACTAAAGTTGGCAAAACCACATAATGCGAAACTGGCTATTACCACACTTTTATGCATAAGTGTTTGTTGATTAATCATTGGTGTGAGCTGCGAATATGCTACAAACTCGTTAATAACCATTTTAGTTCCCATAAGAGAGCCAACGGTAAAAGTATCAACGGCCGGTACGCCCATTAACCATGCAAATACAGAAAATATACTGCCGAAAATCGCATTTAACGATAGCTGGTTTACATCAATTCCAATTGCGGATAAATCAATATTACCTGCGGCCATCAATAACCCAACTTTTCCTAACAGTGCATTGAATAAGGCTATCAACGCGATAAAACCAATTAGCATTGCCATTACGTTTAGCGATACCTTTAGTCCATCACTTGCTCCATGGGCAATTGCATCAAGCAAATTGGCATGTACTTTTTTAACCTCCAATTTAACCGCGCCTTTTGTTGGCGATTCTTCTGTTTCGGGCCAAACAATTTTTGAAATAACCAATGCAGCAGGAGCGGCCATAATACTGGCTGCTAATAAATATGGAGCAGGAATACCCATTGAAATATATACTGCCATTACACCTCCTGCTATACAGGCCATACTTCCACTCATGCTTGCCAAGAGTTCACTCATTGTCATTGAAGATATGTAAGGCTTTATCATAATCTGCGCCTCAACCTGGCCAACAAATGCACTGGCAACATTGCTGAGTGCTTCGCTCCCACTAACCCTCATTAAAAAATGTACGATGCGGGCAAAAAACGAAACGATTATTTGCATTAGACCAATGTGGTATGCAATGTTTACCAATACAGCAACAAAAATAATGGCCGGCATAATCTTAAAAATAAACACATAACTATGCGCATCGCCCAATAGGGGTTTTAATAAATCAGGGCGAACCAAGCCTCCAAACACAAACTCACCACCTTTGTCAGCCATTTCAAGAAGTTCTTTTATGGCATTACCTAAACTGTAGAAAAGTTGTTGCCCTATGCTTGTTTTTAGTATAAATAACGCCATAAGGAGTTGTATGCCAAGACCACTTAATACCAGCCTGTAGTTTATTGCCTTCCTGTTATTTGAAACCAAAAATGCAATCCCTAATATTACAATTACACCCAATAGGCCGGTAAATCTTTCCATAATCAGTTTTTATTTTTTTCTTTTATTTAATTCGTCTCTTAACAAAGCTGCGCGCTGGTAGTCTTCTATGCTCAATGCTTCATTCAGTTTCTCTTCCAGTTCATCCATGCTCATGCGGCTAATATCATTTGGCCCCGCAGCTTTTTTTGATGTGCTGCTCCCGGTATCTTCCAACATATCATCCTCTGTCATATCCTCTGTAAAAATCATTCCTGCTTCGGCCATAATTTGCTCGTTAGTAAATATAGGACATTTAAAGCGAACCGCCAATGCAATTGAATCACTTGTTCTGGCATCTATTTCTCGGGTTTCTCCATCAATTTCACAAATTAGCTTTGCATGAAATACACCATCAACAAGGTTATATATTTCTACTTCTTCAATGTGCACTCCAAATGTTCTGGCAAAACTTACAAATAAATCATGGGTCATTGGCCTAAAGGGAACTATTTTTTCAATCTCAATGGCTATGGCCTGTGCTTCAAAACTCCCAATAATAATCGGAAGCTTTCTTCTTCCGTTTTCTTCGCCTAATATTAATGTATATGATCCGTTGCTTTGTCCTGAACTTAATCCTACAATATTTAATCTAACCTTACTCATGCAAAATCGTTGGTCTTGTTTTAACTTAGTGCTCAAACCTAATGTAAAATACTAATTTTTCAAATAAATTCGAACCTTATTCACCGCAAGTGTTTGAAACTTTTTATGAACCGCCTAGAACGTATTACCGCCATTCTTCTTCAACTTCAATCCAGAAAGAAAATAACTGCACAACAACTTGCCCAGAAATTTGACACGAGTGTGCGCACCATTTATCGTGACATTAGGGTATTGGAAGAAGCGGGCGTTCCTATTGGTGCAGAATCCGGACTTGGTTATTATATCTTAGAAGGGTATCAATTACCACCTGTTTTATTTACTAAGGATGAAGCAGGTGCCATGCTAACGGCAGAAAAACTGTTATCTAAATTTGGCGATTTATCATTATACAAAGGATATAACTCGGCCATGGACAAGGTAAGGGCCGTGTTAAAAACCCATGATAAGGACTATTTAGAAATATTAGACGAAGGAATATTGGTGTATAGTATGCGTCCGCAAATTGATACCAGCATCTTTCCTAACAAGTTTATCAGCAATATCCAACACGCCCTGGTAAACCAATATGTTCTTGAAATAGAGTATTACTCCCGTTATACAAATGAAACCAACAGACGTAAAGTTGAACCTATCGGTTTGGCATTTATTAATGGCTGTTGGCACCTTTTTGCTTGGTGCAGAATGCGTAAAGCTGTTCGTGATTTCAGACCGGACCGCATCAAAAACCTATCCATTTTAAACGAACAATACAATAAGACGGCCTTGCCTACCCTGACTGAAGTTACCAAACTCTTTTTACAACCTGAGCAATTAACCCAAATTGTATTAAGGGTTGAAAAAGGTTTAGAACAGCATGTTAGCGATTTGAAAAATTATCTTGGGTTTGAAAAAGAGTTGGATTGTGGCAGTTATATTGAGATGGAATTTCAATATGGGGATATTAAAAGCTTTGCTGTTTGGATGTTACATTGGGGCAATCATGTTACTGTGGTTAAGCCGGAAGCGTTGAAACAAGAAATCAAACAGCTTACAAAGGGCTTATTTGAGCATTACCAAAAGTAAGTATACATTTTTTTTAAGGGTAGAAAAGATACTGACATAGTGCTGTCACCAAACACCTAGTAATTTGAATAAAAATTACTACCATGAATACACATCAAATCTCTCCAATCCACTTATTGTACTACAGAGAACAGACTTCCATTAGCAAACTGTACACTTTTTTAGAGCGCGAAATTGCGGCTAAGCTCCAACAGGAAGCCGTTGCCAACCACTTACTGATAACTGGGCCTGTTTGTTGGACCTATATTGGTTTTATGGGAGACGAAACCGAGCCTTTTACTTTAGAAGTAGGTGTACCTGTAAATAAAATACCCGAAGAATACCGAGGAGAATTTCTGTTTAAAACCACTTCATTGTTTAACTGTGTTAGTACCATGCATTTTGGGGATTGGATGCAGTTACCTGTTACGTATGGTAAACTTATGGAATATATAAATAAGCATGGATTAACCCCTACCGGTGAAAACCATGAACTATACATTAATGCCAATTTCGACCAACCCGATGCAAACATTACTTGGGTTCAAATCGGGGCAAAATAACAATAGAAATGACATTTTTTATTCGCATTTTTTTCATCATCACCACAAACATCATCAAGCATTACTAATAAACAGTTTACTAATTGCTTATACTTTAATTTATACATTTTTATGGATAAAAATATCGTAGCTCAGGTGAGCTTACTCATTGAAGCCCCAAAACAAAAAGTGTGGGAAGCGCTTACCACACCTGAAATTATTAAGAAATATTTCTTTAACACTCATGTAACTTCTACTTGGACCATTGGTTCACCCATTACATTTAGCGGAGAGTGGGAAGGACAACCTTATTTGGACAAAGGGGTTATTTTACAACACACAAAACCTGACTTGTTGCAGTACAGTTACTTAAGCTCCTGGAGCCAGTTGGAGGATGTTCCGGAAAATTATGGTATAATTACTTATCATCTTCATGAAGAAAAGGGGGTAACGCTGTTGCGTATTACTCAAGCCGGACATGAAAATGATGTTCAAAAACAGCACAGTGAGCAAAACTGGATGAATGTGATGATGGCGATGAAAAAACTAATTGAATAATTATTTTTGACTATGGCGAAAAAAAGTTGGTCTGAAAAATTTGCTACCAAAAAAGCACCAGAAATAAAGCGTGTTGACAAAAAGTTTGCAGATATTCCTGAAGGAGCAAGCATGTTTATTGCAACACCTCAAATAGTGGCAGAATATGTACAACAGATACCCAGCGGTAAGAGTACCGATATTAAAACCATGAGAAAAGACCTGGCTGCAGAGTTCCATGCTGAATATACCTGCCCGGTAACCAGTGGGATTTTTTTGAGGATTGTTGCTGAAAAAGCATTTGAAGATATTACTGCGGGGAAAAAGAATGTTATTCCATTTTGGCGCATCATCCAAGCAGATTCACCACTAGCAAAAAAGCTTTCCTTCGGAACAGAATTTATCGCTAAAAAAAGAAAAGCAGAAGGGATTTAACACCTTCTGCTTTTTAATTTTTCTGTTAACGCAAATAATGTGTTACTCTGACTTAATGAATGTTTTAGAAACTACATTATCATCTGTTATCACCTGAATAAAGTATTTTCCAGAGTTTAGTTGTTTGATGTCAATTTGTTTTTGGCCGCCTGTGTATGAACCCGCATAAACCAAGCTACCCAACATATTAAATATTTTAATTGCTTTAACATTGGATGCATTGTAGGTTACATTAAGCACACTAGAAGCCGGATTAGGAAAAACCTCCAATTTTAATGGTTGGTTGTGCACCTTGCTTACACTGGTATTCCAACCTTTTGCTGATAGTGTAAAGGTATCATTATTAACGGTACCATTCACAAACGTTAAAAGCACATCCATTGTTGCAGTGCCACCAAAATTACTTTTGGCATAAAAATCAGCCTTTAACGGGGCCGAAGCTCCAGATTTAAGTACAAAGGTACCAGTACTACCCTGTCCTTGGTTTGCAATACAAACCCACGGATCGCAAAAATCAATTTGCCAGCCGGTTGGTCTTTCCATTTTGATGATCGTCCAACGGATATTGGTATCCTGAGGGTTGGTAGAGTTGTTTCTTATCACCACTTGTGCCGATTTTGAATCTACGCTGTCTATTTTCCCTTCAACAGATTTAATACGCGCATTCACACTAATCAATTGTGCGAAAGTGATTGAATATGATAATATAAAAATTGCTAGTAAACTTATTCTTCTCATATCGTGCTTGTTTAACTTTACGCGTACAAATATGCGAAATAATTTAGAATATTTATACTAAATAGAAATTAATCCTTACATCGAATTGGACAGCATGTTTTAAAAAGCTATTGATAACCAGCTAATTTTGGCATTATTTTTAGGTTTACAAGATGCTAAGTCACCCCATAAAAGCGTTATCTATATGGACATTGATAACTAAAGTTATTCAAACAGATGAGCCAAAGAATACCATTATAGTAGATTTGGTGGCTGTTGGCGTGAATTTTTACTTGGCCATCAAATCAGGCTTCGAAAAACCTCATTTAATGTACCGCCTAACTGTCTTTAAAGATCAAACTTCAGCTCAACATGCTTATCCCAATTATTAAAACGACTACTTATCACATTGAAAATCTATACCTTACAGCTATTTATGAGCAAATAACCCGTTAAAAGCAAATGCAACTCATATGTTAAATACCGGTATTTCGTAAATAACTATATCTCTTGTGAATGGCTGAGTCTGTGTCAAAATCCATAAATTAAAAAAACTTTTTTTTTTTATCAGATTAATTATATTTGACTAACAAAAACTTAAACTTAAATAAATATGAAAAAGATTCTTTATTCACTCGTTTTAGGTGCGATTTTCTTCGGATCATGTAAAGATGATTCTGGCGATGAAGGAACAAAAACCACGGAAACTCCAAAACCAACCATCCAAGTTGAGGACAAAACTACCGCTTTATTTATTAAAACTTCTGGAACCAAATGCCCTCCTTGTGGCGGTTGGGGCTGGCAAGTATCAGAAGCAGTTATTGCTGAAAACCAAGAAGCAGGAACAGCTTATTATATGGGTATATTTTCTGCCAATTTCGTTTCTGAAGGTTTCATTACTACCACAGCTAATGAAATGGATTCAAAATGGGCAATCAATTCTTGGCCTAGTTTCTTTGTAGGTTCAACTAAGGTTTCGCCTGCAGGAAGCACCGTAACAGCTATTGCTCAAGGCATGCAAGAAGAAATTGACGTGTTAACAGAAGAAAAACCAATTGCAAATACTGGTGTAAAATACACTGTTGCTGACGGTAAAATGATGATTGAATCTTCTTTGCAGTTTTTTAAAGCTGCGGAAGGAACTTACCATGTTGCTTTTTACGTAATTGAAAATGATGCATTATGGAAACAAAGCGGACACTCACAAGGTGCTAATCCTATTCCTCACCACTATGTATTAAGAGGTGCAGCAAATGGAACTTGGGGAACTTCACAAGCAACCGGAACTATTGCCGCAGGTACTATTAAAAACGACATCAAAGGTGAAATGGTTATTGACCCTAGCTGGAAAATGGAAAATGTTTCAGTTTACTCAGTAATTTGGAAAAAAGTTGGAACAAAATATGAGTTTGTAAATGTGAGCAAATCTAAATAAGCTAACATTTTCTTTAAAAAAAGCTATTCAAACATTGAATAGCTTTTTTTTTGCATTTTTGTGACCATGGCAGAACCTCTTAAACATTTATACAGCCAATCTTTCATCACTGAATTAAGCGCTGAATTAGCCAAGCATTATCCAAGCTTTAAACAACAGGCATTTTACCGTTCGGTGTTTAATAAAAATTGGACAAGCATGGAACTGAAGCAGCGCATGCGGCATATAACCATTTGCTTACACAACCAATTGCCATTTTCTTATCCTAAACAAATTCAAATCTTAACCAAAACCGCACCACAGTTTACTGGGTTTACAGCCATGTTTTTCCCTGATTTTGTTGAAGTTTATGGCCTGAATGATTTAACAACTTCCATTGATGCCTTAACCCTGTTTACCCAATATAGCAGTAGTGAGTTTGCCGTGCGGCCTTTTATAATAAAGTACCCAAAACAAATGCTTAAACAACACCTGCTTTGGGCCAAGCATAAAAACCACCATGTTAGGCGGCTGGCAAGTGAGGGAATTAGGCCTCGGCTGCCTTGGGCAATGGCCTTGCCTCAGTTTAAAAAAGACCCCTCGCCCATTTTACCCATATTAGAACTGCTAAAACAAGATGAGAGTGAATATGTGCGTAAAAGCGTAGCCAACTGCATCAATGATATTTCTAAAGACCATCCTGAGTTGGTTATCAATATCATTAATAAATGGAAAGGCATTAGCCCGCAAACTGATTGGATTATTAAACATGGAAGCAGGGGCTTGCTCAAAAAGGGCAATGAAGAAGCACTTGCCTCATTTGGCCTAAACCACCGCGTAAACACATCAGTTAGTAGCTTAAGCCTGAATAAAAAAAGGCTACCAATAGGTGGCGAGTTTGAGTTTAGCTTTGAGGTGCTGCTGCAAGAGAAACTAGAACATGCCGTGCGGATTGAGTACGTTATTTACTTTATGAAAGCCAACGGGAAATTAAGCCCTAAGATATTTCAGGTAGGCACTTATTCTTTTAGCCCCAAACAAGTGCTTTCGTTTAAGCGTAAACATCGTTTTGCCGATTTAACCACCCGTAAACATCATAGAGGTAAACACCAAATTGGCATTGTAATTAATGGTAAGGAAATGGCCAACCTAGATTTTGAATTGGTTTAGTTATTCGTAATAATATACCCGTTTTACTCGTTGTGAAATTCCGGTAAGTATCTCATAAGGAATAGTGCCCAACTTATCGGCAAACTCTCCTATTTCTATTTCTTTCCCTAACACAATCACTTCATCCCCCTCTTTGCAATGGATATCGGTAACGTCAATCATGGTCATGTCCATGCAAATTTTACCAACTATTGGAGCCTTTTGCCCATTAATAAGCATATAGCCTCTCCCGTTACCCAGTTTGCGATTTAACCCATCAGCATAGCCGATGGCTACAATGGCTATGGTTGAATCGCGCTGCACAGTACCTTTGCGGCTATACCCTACTGTTTCATGAGATTTTACCTTCCTGATTTGTGACACCACAGTTTTTAATGTTCCTACCGATTGCAATTGTTTCTGTAGCTTTTCACTTGGATCTATCCCATATAAACCAATGCCCAACCTAACCATATCGTGCTGTGCATCAGGAAAACGAGCTATTCCACCACTGTTTAAAATATGGCAAAGTATTGGGTAATTAAAAGCCGATTTTATTTTTTGGCACATCCGATCAAATTTTTGAATTTGTTCGTGTGTAAACAAGTCATGCTTTTTTTCTTCACTAGCAGCCAGGTGCGAAAAAACAGATTTCACACGAAGGTTTTGATTTTGATTGAGGGTTGAAATAAGTTCGTCCAATTCATCTTCATCAAACCCCAGCCTCTTCATACCTGTGTCAACTTCAATATGCACGCTCATTTCTTGCCCATTACAGGTTTTTATCAATTGTTCCAACATAAACATGTTGTACACTTCCGGCTCAAGATTATATTGGATGATTGCGTCAAAAGCAACGGGTTCCGGATTCATTACCATAATGGGCAGTTTTATTCCTGCTTTTCGCAAGGTTACCCCTTCATCCGCATAAGCCACTGCAAGGTAATCAACGCGATTGTACTCCATTACTTTGGCTATTTCGTAGCTACCGGCTCCATAACTAAATGCTTTTACCATACCCATTAGTTTCACTCCTTTTTTTAACCGTTGGCGGTAAACATTGAGGTTGTGAACCATTGCATTCAAATTAATTTCGAAGATGGTTTCATGCACCTTTTTTTCTAACAGGTTTGTGATACGCTCAAACGTGAATTTGCGCGCACCTTTTACCAATATAATTTGTTGGTTAAAATCCAAGCTCTTAAAATCTTTGATAAAAGCGTTGGTATCTTCATAAAATAAGCTGTTAGGTTCAAATAAGTGTTTATTGCTCTGGAGTGCAGTACCAATCCCAATAAATCGGTTAACGTGGTGTTGTTTAATAATGGATGCAATATGGCTGTACAATTCGTGGTTTGTAAGTTTACTTTGCAACAAATCACTTAGTATAACCGTTTTGGTATATCCGGCACTTTGTTGCTCCATAAAATCGAGGGCTATCTGCAACGCGTTTACATCTGCATTATAACTGTCGTTAATAATTACGCTGTTATTAAAGCCCTCTTTAAGTTGCATGCGCATTTCAACCGGCTGTAGTTCTTCAAAGCGCTTAAGGATATCGGTGCTGATGCGATTGATGGCGATTAGAAAGGCGAAACAAGTGCAGGCATTCATGATACTTGCCTCATCAACAAATGGGATATTGATGCTTAAGGTTTGTGATCCCCTTCTGGTGGTAATGATGGTATATTGATAGCGGTAATCTGCCTCAAATTGGATGGAAGCATCTGCATGATGGCGACTCCAACTTACCGCATTTAAGGTGTTATTTTCTTTAAGTAATAGCTGTGCAACTCCTTTGGTTACTTCCGGCTGATCTGAACAAAACACCAACAGGTGCGCTTGGGTAAAAAGTTTTAGCTTTTCGGTTAGCTTTTCTTCTTGGTTGGTAAAACCTTCATCATGTGCAGAGCCTAAATAGGTAAAAATTCCAATATCCGGTTTAATAATCGGCTGCAGCAATTCCATTTCATGCGTTTGCGAAATACCTGCCTCAAACAATCCCAACTGATGTGATTCGTCCATACCCCAAACACTTAATGGAACCCCTACCTGTGAATTAAAACTTTTAGGATTGCGTATGGTATGTACATCTTCTTTCAACAAATGATAGAGCCACTCTTTAACGATGGTTTTGCCGTTGCTTCCGGTGATGCCAACTACGGGGCATTTAAACTGCAACCGGTGAAAAATAGCCAGTTGTTGTAGGGCCAATGTACCGTTTTCAACCTGAATAATATTGGTATCATCAGGAAGCGTTCCCGTTTCAATGGTTTCAACTATAAAATTACGTACCCCTGCCTGATAAACATCATTCAAGTAATGATGCCCGTTGTTACGCACTCCTTTTATCGCAATAAAAACTGATGATTCCGGATAAACCACCTTCCGGGAATCAATTAGCAAGTGCTTAATGGGTAACTGCACCAATTCCGTTTGTTGTATCCATGTGCCGTTTACTATATCGGCTATGTTCTGCATGTTGTATTGCATGTAACCTTTGTGTTATGATGTGGTAGTTTTTTGCTTATTCATTAAGAGCATTGCTGCTGAAAAGATGATAAATATTGCCATAATAAGGTATGCCCAAATCATATTGTTTCCAAAATTAAAGAACGGCAGGGAAAAGATGAAAATAAAAAGTGTTCGGATAAGAATATTTAACATATTAAAAATACTATTTACCCTTCCCATTAACTCATTTGGGATATGATTAAATAAATAAGTGAGCCTTAACACCCTTATGCCGGCATTAGTAAAACCAAGAATTATGCTAACCGTATAAATAACCCAAACGGCCTTGGTAGCGAAGGCCCAAATAAAAATTAGTCCGGTGAGTAAGCTTAATAAAATGATGGCCTTGCGGGTTGATGAGCCGGTAAATATTTTATTGGCGAAAAGTCCTGCAAGCAATGCACCAATGGCGTAAATACCATCAGCAATGGCAAACACACTTCCTTTTTCTTGTAGATGATGATCAACATACACAGGCAACACAGCATGTACTTCAACCAATAGCATGGCAAATACACTATAACTAAAGAGGCCGAAAACAAACAAATTAGGGTGTTGTTTTAAGT
>RDYC01000206.1 GCA_004293295.1 Bacteroidota bacterium | reverse complement strand
ATTTAATATCCTGCCGTTCCAGTTGTATGCGCAACATATTGGCTACATCACACCAGTTTAATGCCTTCATTAAATCGTGTTCTACTTTTACACCAAGGCTTTCGATGTGTTTTGGTATTAAGGTGGTTGGTCCGCATACCATCACTTCTGCACCTAATTTTTGCAGGCAATAAATATTGGATAAAGCCACCCTGGAGTGGGTAATATCGCCCACAATCACCACCTTTTTACCTTTTACGGTTCCAAGTTTTTCCCTGATAGAGTAGGCATCCAACAAGGCCTGTGTTGGGTGTTCATGCGTGCCGTCTCCGGCATTAATAATTTGTGCCTTGATATGTTTAGATAAAAACTGGCAAGCACCGGGTGCAGGGTGACGCATCACCACCATATCCACCTTCATGGCCAGGATATTATTTACGGTGTCAATTAAGGTTTCTCCTTTTGATACGGATGAGGAAGATGCGGAGAAATTAACCACATCGGCACTTAACCGTTTTTGGGCAAGCTCAAACGATATGCGGGTGCGTGTTGAGTTTTCAAAAAAGATGTTTGCAACGGTAACATCACGCAGGGAAGGAACTTTTTTAATGGGGCGGTTAATAATGGCCTTAAAATTATCAGTAGTTTCAAATACGAGTTCAATATCTTCCCGTTTAATGTCCTTTATGCCTAAAAGATGAGGTTGACTAAATTTTTTGCTCATTATTCCGCTTACGTTATTAATCTTTTTTTCTAAACATTATTGGTAATGATATGTACCAAATCTTGTTTGGTGGTTTCCTTCCATTCTACCTTCACCTTATCATTCGAACGAGTATCTACTTCAATTCCGGTGTAATCAGGCTGTATAGGCAAATGTCGGCTGTAGCGCCTATCCACCAACACCAGCAATTCTACCTTATTGGGTCTGCCAAAATCCGTTAAGGCATCCAACGCGCTTCTAATGGTTCTTCCGGTGTACAATACATCATCTACAATCACAATATTTTTATCCTGCACCGCAAAGTTAATATTCATTACATTGGGCACAATCTGTTCATTGCCCCGCCTAAAATCATCCCGATAAAAAGCAATATCCAGTTCGCCATACAGTACTTTTTTGCTGTGGAGTATTTCAGCAACACGTGCATGTATCCTGCGCGAAAGATAAATTCCCCTGGGTTGCAAACCAATAATAGCCGTGTTTGAAAAATCACCGTGTTTTTCAATCAATTCAAAACACAACCGGTCAAGGGTAATGCTAAACTGTTTTTTTTCAAGGATGATTTTTCCGTTCATGTTGTTTCGCGCTCGAGTTTTACAACCTCCAGTTTTCCATTGTTATCAACCACAATAAAAGGAAACTTGCTATGTCGTGTTTTTTCAATGGCATTTTGCACAGCTTCTTTAAATCCTTTTAAAAGTTGTTCTTTTATCCAGTTGTGTTTTTCGTCAGCTGACATATTGATTAATTTGATTCCAAATATCGTGATTAATTATTAAATTTTTGCTGTTTAAGCCTCCCTCGGTTACCAGCTTGGTTTCACTAGAAGAATTATCCAATAAATACCAGTTATCGCAGATGTTGCAATAATGATTGATGAAGTTTTCCCTGCACCGTTCGGACCTGCTATAATGTATAAATCGGGCATTTATTTGGTTTCGGATAAGGCCAAAATATGGTCGAATTCCACTTGTTTTACGGTTCCAACGCTCAATCGTCCCAATCTTACCAAGTCCATTTGCTGGAGTTTTTTATCGGCCTTTACCTGCTCAAGCGAAATGGGCTTTTTGAGCTTTTTAAAGGGCTTTAATTCCACCACACTCCAATCGCCTTCGGTAGCGGTAGGGTCGGGGTAATGTTCTTTGCTTACCTTGGCAATGCCTACAATTTCTTTGCCCTCGTTGCTGTGGTACCAAAGCACCAAGTCGCCTTTTTTCATGGCACGCAGGTTGTTGCGGGCAGCATAATTCCGCACACCATCCCACATGGTGTTTTTATCCTGTTCAAATTGCTCCCAGCTATATTTGAAAGGTTCTGATTTAACTAACCAATAATTCATCATTCAAACATAATTAATTGAAAAACAAAAAGGGCAAAAAAAATCCCGACACATGGCCGGGATTTTAAATCATCAATCAGGTTTTGATGCTATTTCATAAACAAAGCGTATTTAGATTTCTATAAACTTAGTTAGATTAATAAGTTTAATCCGCTTCTAATTCAATTTCAATCTTCGTATCGATATATGTGTTTGAGTTTTTAGCTGTATATTGATAAGTCCAAACCATTCTTTTATCTCTAAGCTCTTTTATATCGTAAACTTGGTCAATGTTACTGCCGGTATATGTGTTCAAACCATTAGTACTCGTATAAGTTTCCCTCACAAAAGCGATTTGAGATTTATTCTTTTTATCACCAATACCTCCGGTAAAATTCCAAGTACCTTTTGAGTCAAATAAAACTCCATCAAAAACAAGAGTTGATTTGTAGTCTCCATTTTTTTCAAATTCCCATTTCTCAGTTCTTATTCCACTTTTTGAACTTGAAGAACCATTCTCCGTTGAAACTAGTGTATAGTTGAAACCGTCTGAGGTTAAGACATCGGTATAATTTGAAGAAGGATTAATTGAAGAAGTATATACTTCTGTAAATTTATAAGAAGTAACTTTCCATTTTCCTGCAACACGTGCTTTTCTGGTGCGGAAAGAAATGAAGGGATCATCCTCTCCCTTTTTCAGACATCCTGATGTTGAAACTATGGTAAGGAGTAAGATAAAAGCTAAGGTTTTTTTCATAGGAATGATTTGATGTTATAATTAAGGTTATAAAGAGATGGGTTTTAAAATACGATATTTAGTGATAAGAGAAGGGTGTTTCACAAAAAAAATCCCGACACATGGCCGGGATTTTTGTTCAAGTATCTGCAATTAGTCTTTTTTCTCTAATTGAGCTTTTAAGGCTGCTAGTCCTTCAACGTCAGCAAAGGTTGATTTCTCATTGCTTTCGTTTAATTTCTTAGCGGCTTTAGTTGCTTTTTCTTTATCGTCATTGCGTTTTTTCTCATCTGCTTTTTTCTCTTCCACCACTTCTTGCTTCCAAACAGCAGTTAATGAAACCACAATACGTTTGTTTTCTTTGTTGAACTCAGTTACCCTAAACTCTGCTGTTTCATCTTCTTTAGCAACAGTTTTGTCTTCGCGCTGTAATTGTTTAATAGGAGCGTATCCTTCAACCCCGTAAGGCAAAGCAATAGTAGCACTCTTATCTTCAATTTTTAATACAGTACCTTCATGTACTGAACCAACGGTAAAGATGTTCTCAAAAGTATCCCAAGGGTTTTCGTCCAATTGTTTATGACCCAAGCTTAACCTGCGATTTTCCAAGTCAACTTCAAGTACCAATACTTCAAGTTCCTGGTCCTTTTTCACAAATTCAGCCGGATGTTTAATTTTCTTGGTCCAACTTAAGTCACTTACGTGAACCAAACCGTCAACACCTTCTTCAAGTTCAACAAACAAACCGTAGTTAGTCATGTTACGAACAACACCTTTGTGGCGTGAGCCAATTGGGTATCTTTCGTTAATGGCTACCCAAGGATCTGCCTTAAGTTGCTTAATGCCCAACGACATTTTGCGTTCTTCTTTTTCTAAAGTAAGGATAACTGCTTCTATTTCATCACCCAACTTCATAAAGTCTTGTGGGCTTCTTAAGTGTTGGCTCCAACTCATTTCACTCACGTGAATCAATCCTTCAACACCCGGAGCAATCTCAAGGAATGCACCATAATCAGCGATGTTAACGATTTTACCTTTAACAGATGCGCCAACTACCAATGTTTCAGCTAAACTATCCCAAGGATGAGATGAAAGTTGTTTTAAGCCTAAGCTGATGCGTTTTTTCTCGTCATCAAAATCAAGCACAACAACATTAATTTGTTGATCCATTTTTAACAACTCTTCAGGGTGATTAATACGTCCCCATGAAATGTCGGTGATATGCAATAAACCATCAACACCACCCAAATCAATAAACACACCAAATGAAGTCATGTTTTTAACAGTACCTTCAAGCACTTGGCCTTTTTCTAATTTAGATAGGATGTCTGATTTTTGTTTTTCAATATCCTCTTCAATCAACACCTTGTGCGAAATAACCACGTTTTTAAAGGCATGGTTTACTTTCACCACTTTAAATGGCATGGTTTGGCCAACATAAACATCGTAATCTTTAATTGGCTTGGTATCAATTTGAGAACCAGGTAAGAAAGTGTCAATGCCATGTACTTCAACCACTAAACCACCTTTGGTGCGGGTTTTTACATAACCATTCACAATCTCATCATTCTCAAAACTAACCATGATGTTTTCCCATGCGCGTTCGCTCATGGCTTTTTTACGTGATAACACAAGTTGACCTAGTGCGTCTTCTTTGTTCTCTAACAAAACTTCTACCACATCGCCTACTTTAAGTTCAGGCATGTCGCGGAATTCTGTTTTTGCTATCAAACCATCAGATTTGAAGCCAATGTTTAGTACCACTTCTTTTTCAGTGAAACCTACTACGGTACCTTTTACGATTTCTTTCTCAGCAATAGTGCTAAGTGTTTGCTCATAAAGACTTTCAAGCCCGGCTCTTTCGTCTTTAGAATAGTTGCCGAATCCGGCTTTGTCCATGCTCCAGTCAAAATCTTCACTTGGAGTCTCGAATTGAATGTTGGTGTTGTTTGTCAAGTATTTAATTCTCCTTTCGCTTAAAAAAGCGGTCAAAGGTAAGCAAAATATTACGATTACAAATAGTTAGCTAGAAATTAATTTTCAGGCTTTTATAAGGTATCAATAGGGTGGTAATAGTATTTGCCTTTACGCCACATTACCTTGCCTTCGGGCAGCCATGGCTGGTTTACCAGTTTTTGGTGGTAGTTGTACTCAAAATGTTCCGGAAATTGGTAGGTTCTTTTTACCACTTCTAAATCTAGGCTGTCTAGTTTAATATGATACCGGTCGGCCCAAAACCACAAGGTTTTTTCCAACTCCATGGGGTTAGGAATGGTGCCGCTGCAAACAGAATTAAAGCTGTATTTACTCCAAGCCAGGTTCATATTTAGCCCTAAACAATAGCCTTTTTCGTTAAAATAAGGCAGCCATGTTTTGTTTCCGTTTTTATCGGTATGGGTTATGGCAAAAACGGTTTTTGTGCCCATGTTGCTATGGTCTAAAAATACGCCTCGGGCGTTTAACCCAAAAAGTGTACGAAATAGATTTGAGGGCTTTAAGCTAAAATCGGTGATGTCTTTTCTAATGTGGTAGTACTTCTTCATCCCTTCAACGGTTACGCCACCATTTATGCGCGATACCAAGTGGTAGCTGCTGTAAAACGCTTGTACACAAAACAAGGTCACACAAAACACCAAAAAAGCCTGTCTTTTAAATGTTTCGGTAAGTAACTGAACCGGGTGCTTGTTGCTGCCCTCAAATTGAATAAACCGATTGGCCACCGCTAAAGCCAATAATTTGATTAACTCTATGGTTACCAACCAACCCAATAACCTGCCTACAAATGTAGTTTTTAAGGCAAAAGTTACTGCTTGCCAATTGCTGTTAAAGGCCTGGTTGTTAATTAAAAGCTTGCCAGTATTGTTGTAACTAAGTTGAGTGGCTGCATGCAAACCGGTTAACACTCTTGCAAAAAAAACATGGCGTTTATCGTTTGGGTTGAGGCCGATAAGCAAGGGTTTTGGACTAAATTTAAGCCAGAAAGAATCGGGTATAAACAACAAATAAAATGGGATAGGGCCAAAACACAACAAAGGGAAGGGGAAAATTGCTGCAATAACTAGATGAAAAAAAACACCTGCCAACAAAAAGTAATGCCGCCATTTATTGGTAAACAAAAAAAACAGGAACAACATTTCCCAAATCACCGTAAAATAATTGGCAGCCATCATCAACCATTTTTGATTTAAGTAAAAAGAGATACCGTGCCACTTGTTGTAGGGCATAACTGCCGGAATCCATAGGCCCATGCCTTTGCTCCACATGGGCGAGTACAATTTGGTAAGGCTGCTGGCCCAATACATCAAACCAAGCGAAACAAAAACGGCACCTAAATAGTTGAGTTTTGAAGTTTGAGCAGCAGGACGTACCCCGTATGATAGGGTATAAGTGACCACATCAATGCTCCATGCTTTTTGCACAGGCATAATAATTAGCAGAAAGCTGCCTATCCTCAACAAATCATCATTAAAAGAGCCACTGCCACTATTGCTGAAAGAGAATGCCGCAAGCACCACAAAAATATAGTTTACTATGGCAGCTATGCGGGTTTGCCAACCCACCAATAACCCGGCTACTGCCACCAACCAAATGGATAAAAATAATTTGGCCGGGAAAGGGTTAGGAGCCAACACCGGTATGGTATTAAAAATAAGGGGGCGATAATAGGTGATGTGACTAATAAAGGCCAGTAAAAACAATGCAAATGTGATACGAAACAACGCAAATCCTTTGTTACTTACAGTACCATCAAGTTGTTTTAAAAATGATTGAATTTTAGTCACTGTGTTGAGGAGCGCGTTTGTTTAACATAAAAGCAGCCCATAAAAATAACGTTATGATTGGGGAATGCAAATAGCGATTTACTTTTGAAACAAAAATCATATCAATGGCCGGTACATTGGCAAAAATGCACAAGTACAGTGCTAAAGCAATACAAACATGCAGAAGCAAGGTAAATTGGGTGAGGCTTTTATGTTGAAATACCACTTTAATAATGGCCGTAGGAAGCACAATAAAGCAACTGGTGTAAAGCAAGGCCATGAGCCAAAACAACCAATGAGAGCCAAGGGTTGATAACCTGGAAGCTTGTAAATGATCAGGAGAAAGAAAAAGAGCAGAAGGGGTGTTCCTGTAATCGGGAGTGAAATCGTCCTTAAAAAAGCTAATCACAAACAAGATGAGCAGCAATACAATGCCATACCAGTTAAGCTTTTTCATGAGTTGGTTTAATCGGCTGATGGTTTACCCACCACATCCACAGCAAAAATATTACCCCATACACCATAAAAATAAACACATACCGGTGGAAGAATTCAAAATAAATGGATTGGTGAATCTCCATTAAGGTGAGCATGGTATTTCTGAAAATATTTAAGGCATGTATTACCAATAGGCCAAGCGGAATATACCAAGCTTTGGTGGTAATTTTTCCCGGAAAAAAAACAATAAAAATGCTAAACAACACAAGCAGTTCCAGTCCATTACAGGATGCCCCAACCCGAATAAGCGGAAAAGTGTTTTGGTTAAGAAAAATGTACGTTTCACCAACATGTTGGGCAATATTGTAATGGCTTGGGTAGCCCAACCAATCTAAAAACAAGCAAATAAAGTAGCTAATATTTTCGGTAATAAGGTGGTCAATAAAGCCGGAAGGTTTAATAAAAAACTCGTAAGTTACTAGCCACAGCACGTAAGTGATACCGGTAAGAAACAAGAATCGCAATAATTGTTTATTTATTGCCATGCCTTGGGAGGTAATTTATTTTTTGGTGTTGTATAACCTTCTAATGCCAATACCAACGCCAGTTGCAGCAAGTAAGGCTATGGCACCATCAATGGGCACGTCATTTGTTTCTTCAAATATATCACCGGAATTTGGCGTTATGGATTGTCCATAAGAGGCGAGTCCAATGAAGAGAAATGCACTCAGGATAATATAAAATTTTGCTTTGCTCACTAGGGTTTTATTAATCAAAAACTTTTGCAATATAGGTAATTTTAACGATAACTCAATCTTTTTTACCAGTGGAGTGTTGATAAAGTTAGTAGCATGTTTTTCTATACAACAGGCTTCCATCCCCTTAACAAGTCGCCAACAAGCATTCTTTTCTTGCCTTCAACCTGAACATCTTCTGCGTATATCCAGCCATCCGGCACTGTAAATCTCATATACGGATTTTTTCCAGGTTCGGTTTCCAACAAACCTGTTTTTTTGTGGTGGTTTTCCGGCTCAAACCTACTTTTGTATATTTTAACCAGTGTTTTGCCAACATAAGTTATTGCCCCGGGGTATGGCGATAATCCCCTAATTAGGTTTTGCACCGATTGTCCGGGCTTATCCCAATTAATGGTGCAATCGGGGGTGAAAATTTTAGGTGCGAGTTTGTTACTATTGGCCCCTTGTTGCATTTTAGGATAATGTCCTGATGCAATGGCAAGCACTGTTTTTAAGGTAACTTCGGCACCAATTTCCATGAGTGCATCATGCAACTCACCGGCATTCATCTCAGGGGGTATGGCTGCTTTTTGCTGATAAATCACATCTCCGGTATCAATTTCATGCTTGAGCAAAAATGTACTCACACCCGTTTCTGTTTCTCCATTAATTATGGCCCAGTTAATGGGGGCTGCCCCTCTGTAATCGGGCAATAACGATGCATGCAAGTTGATGGTGCCCAAGGGTGGCATGTTCCAAACCACTTCCGGTAACATCCTAAATGCAATAACTACTTGTAAATCGGCCTTCATTTGCCGGAGCTGTTCAATAAATTGGTCATTCTTTAGGTTGGTCGGTTGAAAAACTGGTATTTGGTGTTTTAATGCACACTGTTTTACGGCTGATGCCTGCAGGTGCATACCACGCCCACCCGGTTTGTCGGGAGCAGTAACAACTGCTGCCACTTGTATGCCCGCAGCGAGCAATTTTTCTAGCGATTGAACCGCAAATTGTGGGGTGCCGAAAAAAATAACCTTGATGTGATTGTTCATGAGTAAAAAACAAATTTAACGGTTAATCTTTCCATAAAAACGGAAATAATACATAAGCAAGCACCACAATAAGCATGTTTAAGCTGAATAAAACCAACAAATCTTTGGTTATTAACGAAGTATCAAGGCCATCTAAGGCTTTTTTGGAGGCCTTAATCGCAACCAGCAATAAGGGAATAATAACAGGCAAGCTTAAAACCGGCATCAATAAGTTACCATTACCCGATTTAGAGGCAATGGAGGCCAGCAGGGTAAAGGTAGAGGATAGTCCTGATGCTCCCAATACTACAATAAACAAATAGTAACCCACATGCTCAACAGGAAACCCCAAAAACAGGCTGTAAGCCAGCAAACACAACATGGCCAGTAGCACCGTGAGGCAGGCATTATAAATTAATTTCGATAAAATAAGTTGGTGTGCCGAAACAATACCATAATAATACAATTGTCGTCCGCTGCTTTCGGCTGTAAAACTTTTTGCCACCGCACTAACTGACGAAAACACAAGAATCATCCAGTAAATAGCATTCCATGTAGGCGCATTCATCAGTTGTACACTCAGAAACGCAACCATGGTGCTTGATAAAGTATGTAACAATATGCCATTTAACGCATACCGTTGACGCCACTCTGTGGTCAGGTCTTTTTTTATCAGGTTAAGTACAGCTCTCATTACTCCTGAGGTTTCTGCGTATGGTTATCAAAATCCGGGTAAAGCATGTATTTTTTGCGCAGCCGTTTGTAAGCATTTAATGCAGGCTCCCAACTTTTTCTGATTTCATCCTCCGAAACACCTTGTTTAATTTGCTCTTGCAACACATTGTTGCCCGCAAGTTGGTTAAAAAATGGAATAAAAAATCTTGATTTGGCCGTGTCTTGCTGGTAAAGTTCAATGAGCCAACTGATGTGCAATTGAGGTTTTATAGGATGCACATTTGTTGCAAAATCAGTTAATAAATACCCCCTGCATTTTTTGTTTGCATGCGGTGGGTTTTCGGCTACACCTTTTATGCTGCGTGGTGTAAATGTAAAATCACCAACGGTGCAGCCCGGGCTGCCAATAAACTCAAATGGCTTATCGGTTCCCCTGCCAACGCTGTAATTGGTTCCTTCAAACAAACAGACCGATGGGTAAAGCGCAATACTTTCTGCAGTAGGTAAGTTAGGCGAAGGTTTAATGGGCAAATGGTATTTGTAACGGTGGGTGTAACCCTTCATGCTGATTACTGTTAACGGACATTCTATGCCTTTCTTTAGCCAGCCTTGTCCATTAATCATTTTGGCATATTCGCCAATAGTTAAGCCATGCACAATCGGTACAGGATGCATGCCAACAAACGATTTAAATGCGGTATCAAGTACAGGTCCGTCTACGTAGTATCCATTGGGGTTGGGCCTGTCCAATACAATCAATAATTTTTGTTGTTCAGCACAAGCTTCCATCACATAATGCAAGGTTGATATATAGGTGTAAAATCGTACACCAACATCTTGTATGTCAAAAATCACCACATCCAAACCTTGCATGGCGGCAACGGATGGCTTATAGTTTTTACCATAGAGGGAAATTACCGGAATGCCTGTTTTGGCATCAACGCTTGATTTTACTTTGGCCCCTGCACTGTGGTCGCCCCTAAAGCCATGTTCAGGCGCAAAAATGTTAACCAATTTAACGTTAAGTTTTCCTAATGTATCAACCAAATGGGTATTATTAATGGTTGATGTTTGGTTTACCACCAGTCCAACCCGCTTGTTTTTAAGCAAAGGCAGGTATTTATTCAATTGTTGTGCACCTGTAATAATTTGTGCATGAATAAAGTAAGTGTTTATCAGGATTAAACTTATCGTTAGTAAGCTGATCTTCTTATATTCGAACCTTGTCATTTTATTTTAAATGTTAAAGGCATCATTTTTTACAGCCAAACGCTTAATGAATAGCAACAACAGTGGCCGAAGCGGACTCATTGTAAATATTGCTATTGCCGCAGTTGCAATAAGCGTTGCTGTAATGCTTATTGCGGTGGCTGTTGTAAAAGGATACCAATTGCAAATAACAAACAAAATTACCGGAATTAGTAACCATATTCAAATTACCCGTCTTGATTTTAACAATTCATTCGAAACCAACCCCATTGAGGTTAACCCCAAATTGGTAAGCTATGCCCAAGGCAATACCCACATTAGCTTTATTCAGCCTTATGTTATCAAAACCGGGATTATTAAAACCAACGAGGAAGTGGAAGGGGTGGTTTTAAAAGGAGTTGATCAAACGTACCACTGGGATTTTATTGCCAAACACATCACCACCGGAAAACTTCCTGATTTTAATGACAGCTTGCCATCATTAGATGTGCTCATTTCGGATGCGTTGTCGCGAAAGTTAAAAATTGACACCGGCCAATCACTAATTGTTTATTTTATCCAAGAAGGCCAATCAATGCCAAGGGCTCGGAAATTTAAGGTGTGTGGTATTTACAATACCGGATTTGAAGATTTGGATGCGTTATACGCCATGGTTGATATGAGGCACCTGCAAAAGGTAAACAATTGGGAAAGTAACCAACTAACGGGATATGAAATCGGGTTAACCAACTACGAACAGCTAAACAATGTGGCCGTTGATTTAATGGAGCAAGTACCCTATCAATTACAAGTAAAAAAAATAACTGAGTTATTCCCACAATTGTTCGATTGGTTGGGGTTACTTGATTTAAATGTGCTGGTTATTATTGTGCTGATGGTTATTGTGGCTTGCATGAACATGAGCACGGCATTGTTAATTTTAATTGTTGAACGCAGCAACATGATTGGCATACTAAAAGCACTGGGAGCCACCAACAGGTTTATTCAGGAAGTGTTTTTAACCATTGCCGCACGCTTAATTATAAATGGATTATTTATTGGCAACTTTATAGGTTTAACCATTTGTATTACCCAATACATTTGGGGATGGATGAAGCTAAATCAAGAGGCTTATTTTCTTAATGTGGTTCCTGTAGAGATAACATTAGCAGACGTATTACTGATAAATGCCGGAGCCTTTGTGTTGTGCGTATTGGTAATGGTGTTGCCGGCCAGATTTGTCAGCAACATTACTCCTGCAAAAGCAATTAAGTTTCAGTAAAAGCCGGCTGGTAATTATTTTAAATCAGTTTTAACACCGGCTAAAATAGTTTTAAATTCTTCGGCATTTTTAAAGCCAACAACTAACGATGATTTGTTGTTTTTGGTGTTGATAAACATGGTTGCCGGATACCCCCTGATGCGATTGTTGCTGATGGCTTGTTCCAACTGTTTACCATTATAAGTATTGCCATTGTAGGTGTAAGATGCATTGGGTATCTCAGGGTTAAACTTAATGGCTACAAAGTCAGCATTAATAATGCTTGCAATTTCACTTTTTGCATACGTTTCTTTATCCATTACCTTGCACCAACCACACCAATCAGTGTACACATCCACCAACATCACTTTGTTTTTTTTCTGGGCAATGCCATAACCGGTATTAAAGTCAACCCACTTTATTTCCTCGGCAGCTTTAAAGGAGTTGGTAACTATAAAAGTGGCAATTAATAATACCAAAGGTAGCTTTCTCATAGTGGTTTGTTTTTTTTAACGAATATAAATAATAAATCAATCAAACACCAAATCAACAAATCGGTATGATTCTTTTCTGCTGATATTAAGCATTTAGTTAGAATTTTTGTGATAAATGGTGTTTCAGTTCTAAATAAATTACCTTTATTTTACAAACGGGATACTAAAATTGCCCCTATAACGTATCATATGATTATTTGTTAACCCTACCACCTATTGAAAACAATTTATTCAATTGCACTAAGCCTATTCTGGTGTTTGCAAGTGCAGGCCCAGCAAAACGCAATTTTATCCGGTAAGTTGCAGGATACAACAGAATTTAAGTCAGTGGCCTATGCCACAATAGTGGTTATTAATCCTGCTGATAGCACCATTATTAAGTTTACCAGAGCCAAAGATGATGGAAGGTTTCAGGTTAAAGACTTGCCTGCGGGTAAGTTGCGGTTGTTGGTAACCCATCCGGGATATGCTGATTTTGAAGATTTTATTGAATTGCAGGCTGATCGTGAATACAATATCGGCACCATTAACATGATTTCAAGGTTAAATTTGCTAAAGGAAGTTATTATTAAAGATAAGCTAGAAGCCATACGGATAAAAGGAGATACCACGGAGTTTTTAGTGGATAGCTTTTTAACCAAGAAAGAAAGCAATGTAGAGGATTTATTAAAAAATCTTCCAGGAATACAGGTAGACAAAGATGGCAAAATTACTGCCCAAGGTAAGGAAGTGAAAAAGGTGCTGGTTGATGGTGAAGAGTTTTTTGGTGATGACCCAACCATTGCTACCAAAAATATCAAAGCCAAACAAGTAGAGAGTATTCAGGTGTATGATAAAAAAAGTGAACAAGCCACCATTACCGGAGTTGATGATGGGGTGAAAGAAAAGACAATTAACCTGAAATTGAAAGAAGACGCCAAAAAGGGTTATTTCGGCAAGGTTACGGCCGGATTGGGAACCGAAAGCAGGTATGAGCATGAAGCCATGTTTAACAAGTTTAATAAAAAGCAAAAAATATCGGTTTATGGAGCCATGAGTAATACCAATAAAACCAGTTTAAGTTGGGAAGATAGCAGGAAATATGAAGGGGATAATAACAACATGGAGGTAGGTGATGATGGTACCATGTATTTTTATAATAATTCTGATGAAAATGATTTTGATGGAGTAGGGGTTCCTCAAACATGGTACACCGGAGCCCATTTCAGCGATAAATATAAAGGCGATAAACATACCATTTCTTTTAATGCTTCGCATAAGGATATGAATGTAGAAGGATTTGACAGCAACTATACCCAATACATTTTACCGGATACCTTGTATTTTAACAACGATATTAATCGCATACGCAATACCCGAAATGGCAACCAGTTTCAAGGCAGTTATGTGTTTAAAGTAGATTCGTTAAGCACCATCAAAGTAAAATTTTCTGGGGCGCAAAGCCAATACTTAAACAGAAGCACTTACACCAGCGAGAATAGGAATGAGTTACAACAACTTATTAA
>RDYC01000029.1 GCA_004293295.1 Bacteroidota bacterium | reverse complement strand
ATAAAGGTGGCCTTGGTATGGTTAATTATACCCTGACACTTTTGTGCCCCATTTCCAATAAACGCAACTTCTTGATTGGCAAATTTAGCAAAGCCATCCGGCTCAATAATTTTTGCCTGTGTTTGCATTACCTCATTTCCTTTAACATCAAACAACGCTGTATATACTTCCATTCTTCTGGCATCTATCATAGGGCAAATGAGCCCTGATTGTGGCTTGTATTGCTCAATAAAAGCAAAGGCCATTGATTTTAAGGTGTTTACTGCAATTAGTGGCTTGTTTAGTGCATAACATATGCCTTTTGCCGTTGACACACCAACCCGCAAGCCGGTATAGGACCCTGGCCCTTTACTGATTACTATGGCATCCAACTGTTTAGCGGTTAAGCCCGCAGTAAGCAGTGTTTGTTGTATAATAACCGCCAATTGTGAAGCATGCTGATTCCCATCAGCGATCTCTTGCATGGCTAATAAACCATTTTCATGAAAAACTGCCACAGAACAGACTGAGGTTGCTGTTTCAATGCATAACAAATTAGGCATGCGCAAACTTAAGCAATTGCCTTTGTATCATCATACATGAACAAAACTTTAGGCTTTTGGCCCAATTTTTAATAGATTCGCACGAAGAAAATGACTAAACGCTGGCTCCCAAAAAAAACACCCGATAAAGAAATTGTTGAAAGCATCTCAAACGCAATCAATGTAAATAAGATATTGTCAGGGGTTTTAGTGCAGCGTGGCATCAACTCTTTTGATGCCGCAAAAAAATTCTTCAGACCGCAATACGTTGATTTACACAATCCTTTTTTAATGCTTGGCATGGAAAAGGCCATACAGCGCATTGAAGCGGCAGTTCAAAACCAAGAAAAAGTGTTGGTTTATGGCGATTATGATGTAGATGGAACAACCTCTGTTGCCATTGTTTATTCTTTTTTTAAAACCCGATATCCCCACATTGATTTTTATATTCCTGACAGATATACAGAGGGTTACGGAATTTCTGTGAAAGGAATTGATTGGGCTTCGGAAAACCAGTTTAGTTTAATTATTGCTTTAGATTGCGGTATTAAGTCTGTTGAACGCGTTGCTTATGCCAAACAAAAGGGCATTGATTTTATTATTTGCGACCACCATTTGCCTGGAGAAACCGTTCCTGCGGCAGTGGCTATACTTAATCCAAAGCAATCTGATTGCCCATACCCATTTAAAGAGCTATCAGGCTGTGGCATTGGTTTTAAACTGATACAAGCATTTGCTCAAAAACACCACTTGCCTTTTTCTGAAGTAGAGAAGTTTATTGATTTGGTGGCTATTAGCATATCGGCTGATTTGGTTCCAATACTAGATGAAAACCGCATATTGGTTCATTATGGCCTTAAAAAATTAAAAACCAACCCCAATAATGGATTAAAAGCCTTATTGGATACTTATGCAGAGAAACCGGAGTATAGTGTAAGCGATGTGGTTTTTTTTATAGGCCCAAGAATTAATGCGGCCGGGCGAATAGCAGATGCCAAAGACTCGGTTAGATTAATGACGTCTGATGACTATGCAACGGCTAAGGAAATTGCAGAATTGGTAAACCAACATAATACAGAACGGAGGTTGTTTGATAGTGACATTACCCAACAAGCGTTTGAAATTATTAAACATGATGAGCAGTTTGCCAGTAAAAAGTCAACCGTACTTTTTAATAATGCCTGGCATAAAGGTGTTATTGGTATTGTTGCCTCGCGTCTTATTGAAAAATACTACCGCCCAACC
>RDYC01000028.1 GCA_004293295.1 Bacteroidota bacterium | reverse complement strand
CCCGGAAACTGAGAGGCAAAAAACTTGATTCTTTTCTCCAACTCCATATCCACACGGTCTTCGGATAGAGGCAAACTATCTAGTTGGGCTTGGGTAAGCAGCATGCGCTCAACCAACTTTTGTCTTAAAATGGCACAGCGGGCACTGTCATTTAATTGCCCAATGTCTTTTTGCAATTGCTGAAATTCCACTTCAATTTCTGATTGCATAATGATGTTATCTGCAACAACTGCTGCAATCTCATCAATCACCTGCCCATCCTTTTGGGCAAATGTTATGTTTGTGCATAACACAAACGCTGCACATATGGTGATTAAATATCTCATTTGAAACTTATCCTAAACAAACGAATTAAAACCATGACTAGTATGATTTACCCTATTGCCTATTGTTTTGAGGTTATTTAGCATTTGTTTTAAATAAACAAAAGCTGCTCTTTGGAACAGCTTTTGTTTACATGTGTTCTATTTAAACAGGCTTTTAACGGTATCTTCATTTACAGTTACCGGGTATTTGGCCCTTAATTCTTTAATCCACTCTTTCTCTAAATAGGTTTGATAATCGCTGGTTACCAAGCCTTTTGCCTCTTTAAGGGTTTTAGGCTCAGGTTGAACAATACCTGCTACATAATAAAACTTAAATTGTCCATTTTCATTTGGTATATCAACCACTCCGGCTTTATCATACAATTTATCCATCGAAGTGCTTTCACCTTTTTCTGCCTTTTGTTCGGTAACGATAACAGCACCGGTTATTTTTTTGCTCAATTTTGTCTTAATCTCTTCTGGTGTTTTGCCGCTACTGGCCATCTTCATGGCAGCCTTTTTTGTTTTCTCATCCAAACAGCTATAGGTAAGCACGCGAACACGTTCTTTCCACATGTACTTGTTTTTGTTTTCGCCATGGAATTTTTCCAAACCGGTTGTGTCAATTACGGCTTTATTCCATACCTTTTTGTCGGTTAAATCAAACAACAATATGCCATCATGATATTCTTGCATTAAGTTACGGAAGTCTTCGTACTTTGTTTCCAATTGCGACTCTTCATAAGCAAACACTTGCTCATCAACGTATCTTTTATATACACCGTTTACAATCATTTCAACTGACTGTCCTGGCTCATAATGGTCGTGAGAGCTGCCAATGTAATTGGCCATATCTTTTTCGGTAAAACTTTTGCCACCAATGCTAAACAACACTTTGTCGCCAAACTTTTTATCATCAACCACATGCCCATCCATAAACATGTTGCTGTCGCATGCTAAAGCAAATGCTTTTATGTTGGCTTTGTTTTCTTTAAAGTTATTTTCACGTTTAATGCGTTCAATCACTGACGATTTACTGCTTTCGGCACGGGTATCTCTGGTTACTTTTGTCTTTAACTGATCTTCCAACTCTTTGTAAGGGGCTACCGGTTTCTTCTCAACCAGTTTTAAAATGTGGTAGCCAAATGGTGTTCCAAATGGTTTAGAAACTTGGTCTTTATCTAAAGCAAATGCCACCGTTTTAAACTCCTCCGGTAAGCGGCTGTTGCTGCTAATCCAGTTCATAATTCCTTTGTTGGCCTTGCTGCTTTCATCTTGACTAAAGTTCGCTACCAACTCTTCATACGAAGTGCCTTTTTGTATGAGGCTGTAAACGCTATCAATCATTTTTTGTTGATCGGCAATGGTTTCAGGGGTAGCGTTTGCACCTGTTGTGCGCATAATGTGTTGCACCCTTACATCACCACGAGCCGCCCGGGTATCATTTACTTTTATTAAATGAAAACCA
>RDYC01000027.1 GCA_004293295.1 Bacteroidota bacterium | reverse complement strand
CGTAGTCTTTCATGACGTACAGCACCCAAGCGTAGGTGTCCAAAAACGTGGCGTTGTTGGGGTTGCGGGTTACAATGCCGCTGGCGAGGGTGCGGGCGCGTTCCAGTTTTTCTTTGCGCAACGATAAAATTTCGGCTTGTTTTTTGGTGGCCACAAAACCGCGTATACCACCTTCAATGGTTCTGATTAAGGCGGTCATAAAATCACGCTCATTCACAAATTTAAAGGCCACATTTTTTAAGGTCTCCTCCTTGTTATCAACCACACTGTACAACAGCATGGCCTTAAAATACACATTGGCTTGGTCTTGTGTAATGGCTTGAAAATCCAACTCTATTGAACGATTTTGTATTGAAATCTTTTTGAAAATAACTTCAAGCAAGGGTATCCTGAAATTTAAACCCGGATACAAAATGCGCCTGTATTTACCAAACATGGTTAATACTGAAACTGTCCCCTGTTGAACGGTAACAATGCTTAATAGGGTAATCAATAAAGCAACGCCTAATAGAATAAAAATAGTCATATGGTATTTGTGTTAAAGTTGTACAAAGGTAATGGAATTACCTGCGTTTATTCCTTTTATTGTGAGGAGCGGTTCCACGGGGGGTATTAGGTTTATTTTTGGTTGATTTGCGGAATTTGTTGTTGCGTTTATCGGGGTTGTTGCTTTTGGGTTCAACAGGTGGTTTGGGCTTAGGCTTGTTCTTTTTAGGTGCAGGAGTTTGTTCCGTTGAAGAGTCTTGCACCATGGCATAAATGGATTCAATTTCTTGCGTGGTTAAATCGCGCCAATCACCTACGGGAAGTTTATTTAAGCTGATGTTCATAATACGCACCCGCTCCAGTTTTTTTACCTCATACCCAAAATGCTCACACATCCTGCGTATTTGTCGGTTTAAGCCTTGTATTAAGGTTATTCTAAACGTTTGCGCCCCTTCCTGCACCACTTTACATTTTTTGGTAACCACACCCAACATGGGCACGCCATTGGCCATACCTTGAATAACGTTTTCCGTAAGCGGTTTATCTACCGTTACCACATACTCTTTCTCGTGGTTATTGCCCGCCCGTAAAATTTTATTCACCACATCGCCATCATTGGTTAAAAAAATCAACCCTTGAGAGTCTTTATCTAAACGGCCAATGGGGAAAATGCGTTTGGGGTGGTTTACATATTGAATGATGTTGTCCTTCACCCCTTGCTCAGTGGTGCTGGTAACGCCAACAGGTTTGTTTAACGCAATAAACACCAACTTATCGGCCTGCCAAGGTTCAAGTCCGTGGCCATTTACCACCACCTTGTTTCCAGCATAAACTTGGTCGCCAATTTTAGCCAAACGCCCATTGATAAAAACCTTGCCCTGCTCAATATACCTGTCGGCCTCGCGCCTGCTGCATAAGCCACTTTCACTAATAAATTTATTTAACCGAATGCCGTTTTGTGTTTGCATAATGAATCAGTACTAAAAACAATATTGGGCTAAACATGGTTGGCCCATAAACAATGCTGCAAGTTACCGTAAAATTTGTTTGCAAGTTGAATTGAACTCATTTTACCTTTAACCTACCCAATAATGAGTATGGGTTTTGGATTTTCTTTTGAGGCTAGTCAAAAAAACTTATTTTCACGGAAGCATATCATTATTGGGAATACAAAATGACCTCTAAAGTAAAATAAAAAAATGCTTATTTTACTTTAATGCCGCAAAAGTAAAATAAGTATTTTTTTATTTTACTTTCAAAAACATAAGTAGCAATGATTCAAATAGAA
>RDYC01000026.1 GCA_004293295.1 Bacteroidota bacterium | reverse complement strand
ATGAATTACTCCCAGTTTTTGGCTAAAGAATTAGGGATGGATTATAGCTATATCAGTAGTTTATTTTCTTCCATTGAAAATATCACCATTGAGAAATACATCATTCTACAAAAAATTGAAAAAGTAAAAGAATTGATGATGTATGATGAATATTCTTTGAATCAAATCTCAGATTTATTGAACTACAGTAGTGTACAGGCTCTTTCTGGTCAGTTTAAAAAAATAACAGGTTTTTCTCCTGCCTACTATAAAAAATTGAAAGAAAATAAGAGAAAAGCACTTGGGTAACCCAAATATTTTATAACTCTTATCTATAGAAATGTAAAGAGTAAGTACTCGATTTAAAAGAAGTTTGTGAAGAGCTGGACACCTTGGATATTGGTGGAGGTATGCCGATATACACCTCATTAGGAGTGGAGCATGATTATCCATATATGATTGATCAAATTGTATATTACATTAAAACCATTTGCGAGAGCAGGGATATTGAAGCGCCACATATTATTACCGAGTTTGGTTCATTTACTGTGGGCGAAAGCGGAGGGGCCGTTTACCAAATTATCGGAGAGAAACAACAAAACGATAAAGAATCGTGGTACATGATTGATAGTTCATTTATCACCACATTGCCTGATACATGGGGCATTGGACAAAAGTTTATTTTGTTGGCTATTAACCATTGGGATGAAGAGTTTAAGCGCATTAATCTTGGAGGATTAACATGTGATAGTCAGGATTTTTATAACAGCGACACACACACCAATCAAGTTTTTATGCCTAAGCTAAAGGAGGGAGAACCTTTGTATATGGGATTTTTTCATACAGGTGCCTATCAGGAAAGCTTAGGAGGTTATGGTGGCATACAGCATTGTTTGATACCTGCGCCTAAACATTTAATCATTGATCATAATGAGGACGGAAGCTTAAAGGTTGAAGTGTTTGCCCAGGAACAAAGTGCCTCGCAAATGATGAAAGTGCTCGGTTATTAACCGCAACGCTTTAATCAACTATCCTTATCGGGATAACCCGATCATCGGCTTTCATGCTAATGGTAATGTTTTTTATCACCGGCTTGTTATCAGAAAAATAGCGAATAGAAACCTGCTGAATACCTACTTTTAAAGGAACTCTTGTGTAACAAATTTGTGCAGGTAGCGTTTGCCAGTTTCTGCTGTCATAGTTTTTATATTGTTCTGAAACAGTCCATTTCATGTTTTTATAAAAGGTTGTTTCCATTACTGTTGCAGCCACATTTCCAAGTTGGTGTTGCAAATTATTTATTACAGGAGCTTCATAAAAAGTGCTGTCAATAGCCACCATTAAATTTGAAGCAGTACCACTTACTTTTTCAATGTAAGGGTAAGGGAATTTTTCACTTTCCTTCGTTTTTCCAATGTCTTTACGAGGCGAATGATTGAGTTCTATCAAAAGAAGCACTTGTGGTTGTGCGGTTTCATTTGGGGTTAAAACAAATTGCTGTTTGTACTTTTCGTAGCGATCCGTAAACCCCAGTTTACTGCTCATTAAAATTAAATCTGCTTTAAGTTGCTGCGGCAGTTTAATGCCATAGTTAGCCAAACAGTTGCTATCATTATACGATTTAAGGGCTAATTCATAAGCAATAAATGCACTGTTCAATTCATTGGCAGCCTCAAAAAAAATGCCTGAACACAAGTGTAAAAAAGGATTGGGAGAATAGTTGGCTGAACCAACAGGCGTTTTACGTACATTCAGTTTATCATGCAGGGCATAAAGCAATTTTGCTTCAACAAGTGG
>RDYC01000025.1 GCA_004293295.1 Bacteroidota bacterium | reverse complement strand
TACATGACGTTGGTACTTATTTATTCACTTTTGGTTTATTCTTTACTTTCTTTTTCTTATTTGCTAAATTTTTCCCTGTGATAAACATGGCAGAGGTGAAGGCTGTATTAAAGGAAGCTAATTCAAAAGTTTATAGAGCAAGAAGAACTGTAGTAAGCGAACCTTTACCTTCGATAGAAGAAAAAGTTATTGAGAAAGAATCGCACTAATTTGCAAACTTGTGAGACTAAAAGAACTTTCTAATGTTACTAAGAAGTCTTGATGATAAATTAATAAAAACATGGATAAGAATAAACATTTTTTAGTTGGTATATTTAATGACCAAGACGACCTACTTCATGGTGTTGAAGACATCAGAAAAAAGGGAGTTAAAATTCATGAAGTCTTTACACCTTTTCCTATACATGGGTTAGAGCATGCTTTAGGGTATGAAAAATCATGGGCACCTAAAGCGGCTTTTATGTTTGGCTTTTTAGGAACCTGCCTTGCAGTAACAATGCAAGTTGGTATGATGGCTATCGACTGGCCTATGGTAATAGGTGGTAAACCTTATCTATCGATTCCAGATTTTGTACCTGTTTCTTTTGAATTTACGGTCTTGCTTGCCTCCTATGGCATGACACTTACATTTTTGTTTGTGAGGGGATATTTGCCTCATTCCGTACCAAGAATTTTTGATATTAGGTCAACTGATGACAAGCACGTGATGGCAATTGATTTAGCAAATAATTCTTTAAGTGAGGAACAAATCCGTTCTATTGTTAAAGATGCACATGCAGAAGAAGTTTATAGACGTGATTTCACAGATGAGGAGAACGAAAGTTCTTTCTTAAAATATGTAGTGGATTTATTTACCAATGGTGTAACAAGGTCAAGTAGAATAGCTCATCACCGTTAAAATTAACCGAATTAGCAAATGTTATCAAGAGGAAAAATAACCATCATTGTAGCGGTTTTCGCTTGTTTGCTGTATAGTTGCGAGCCGAAAGGAGATTATACAGGAGTAGAATATGCGCCGAATATGTATCATTCAGTTGCTTATGACGCATATTCGCAAATTACTGACTCCACAGATGCCTATTATAATTCTACACCCTACAATCAGTATAAGGGCAAGAAAAAAATTAATATGCTACCTCCTGTAGAAGGAACAGTAGCACGTCAGAATTTTCGTTCTGTGGCAGACACATCAAAAGATGTAAGAGACAAGGGTCTGTTCTTTTACGAATTGCATAAGGATAGTATTGATTTGGCAGCAAGAATACTTAAAAATCCGATTATCTTAGATTCGGCAGGAGTAATCTTAGAAGACGGCAAAAAGTTGTATTTGACTTATTGTCAGCCATGCCACGGCGAAAAAGGTGTAGGAGATGGTAAAGTAGGGGCAATGTACAAAGGTGTGCCCAACTATACTACAGGACGCTATAAGACCTTGAATGAAGGGCATATTTTTCATACCATTACCAATGGAAGAAATCGTATGTGGGGACTTAAAACCACAATTTCTCCTGAAGATAGATGGAAAATTGTCCATTATGTTCAAAAATTACAAAAAGGCGAAGGGTAAATAAAAATCTAAATTTTTTTATACAGAATTAGTCTGTTCAAAATATTAACTTATAAAAGTAATGAAAGCAGAATCATACGACATAGACGAAAGATTTGTTTTTTCTGATGGTGCAAAGAAAAGTGTATTTACTATTTTAGGAATAGGGCTTGTTTTCTTTGTGATAGGTATTATCTCACTTGCCTTCGGCGGAAGTGGCGAAGGTGCTGAACA
>RDYC01000205.1 GCA_004293295.1 Bacteroidota bacterium | reverse complement strand
GTAAAAATGCCGCAGGAAAATTTATTGGTTTGTTGTTGGTGTTTATAGCTGCAATTTGTTTGTTGTTTATTGCCTACCTTAAAGTCTGGTTTAATGTGTGGTACTGGGATGTTCTTGCAGCAAAATTTCATTTATACGCTCAATAAACTGGTTTTTAAGTACGGGCTTCACAATAATGTAATCAAAGGCAGCTGCCGCATTTTCGTTGTTAATGTGGCTAGCCATGTGTGCTGTAAAAGCAATAACAGGCAAATGTTCCAATTGTGTTGTAGATTTAATGCGCTTACCTAACCAAATACCATCTTCATCCCCTTCAAGGTTAACATCTGTTACCACAGCGTCAAACGTTTCAGTTTTTAAAGTTTCTATAGCTTGCCTGGCGTTATTTACGATTTTATAAACGAAACTACCTTTGAGATAAATCTCAAGCAGTTGTCGGTTAATCGGGTCGTCATCAATAGCAAGAATGTTTTTCATGAATTATTATTTATACTTCAAATTTGCTACTTATTTTTTTATAATGCAAATTATTTATTAAAACCACAATGCCTTTACGTTGCAAAACTCCTTAAGTCCATACACGCCTAGCTCCCTGCCATATCCTGATTTTTTTACACCACCAAAAGGATGAGAAGGCTGAGATTTGACCATTTCATTGATAAACACTTGCCCGCATTGCAACCGGTTAGCCACCTCAAAAGCTATTTCCAGTTGATTGCTCCAAATACTCGCCCCTAACCCGAAAGAGGTATCATTGGCAATTTGAATGGCCTCTTCTACTTGGTCAACAACAAAAACAGTAATTACCGGGCCAAAAAGTTCCTCTTGGTATGCTGGACTTTGTTTGGAAACATTACCCAATATGGTGGGTGGGTAAAAAAAGCCGGTTGTAGGTAAGTTATTTTGCTGATAGATGATGTTTGCTCCTAAGGCCACAGTTTTTTCTACTTGTTCAGTTAACTTAGTTTGTAAATCTTTTCTAGCCAAAGGGCCAATATTGGTTTGGGGCAGTAGCGGATCGCCAACCTGCAACTTATGCACCAATTGAATTAAACGCTCGGTAAATTCTGCAGCAATGTTGCTTTGTAAAATAAAGCGTTTGGCGGCAATACAACTTTGTCCATTGTTTTGAAATCGGGCTGTAATGGCTTTTTCTAATGCCAAGTCCAAGTCAGCATCATTAAGCACAATAAAGGGGTCGCTACCTCCCAACTCCAATACACTTTTTTTAATATGTTTTGCTGCATGTGAAGCAACAATACTTCCGGCACGGTCGCTACCGGTTAAAGTAACCGCTTTAATGCCGTTTGCTTCAATTAGCTTTGCCACTTGATTATCGTTGGCAAAAATAACCTGTACCAAATCATTAGGTAGGCCGCATTCTTGCAACAACTGTTGAATAGCTAAACTGCACTGCGGTACATTTGGTGCAGGTTTAACCAACATGGCATTGCCGGCAATAATGGTAGGAATAACACTTCTTAATATTTGCCAAAATGGAAAATTCCAAGGAAACACCCCAAGAACAACACCCAAAGGTTCATAACTTACACGAACCGTTTTTCCGGTGTCGGCTTTGCTTGTTTCTGAAGCAAGCAATGCTTCAGCATGGGTGGCATAATATTCGCAACCTCGTGCACATTTAAGCACTTCCAGTTTTGCTTCAGCCAGTGTTTTACCCATTTCAAGGGTAGCCAACTGGGCAAGCTCTTCGTGCTTTGTAATGAGTAACGTGGCCAGTTTATTAAAATAATTGCAACGGGCAAGTAATGGCAGTTTTTGCCAAGTAGCCTGAGCAATTTCAGCTTTATTTAAGGCAATGAACAACGCATCATCGGTTGCGGTTTCATAATCACCAAGGATGTTTTCTGTATAAGGATTTACTGAAATAAATGGCATGTTATTGCTGTTGTTGGTATAACGTAATCAACTGCTCAATGGTACATACTTGTTGCGCCCCTGTTGCAAGCGACTTTACCTGAAATACACCTTGTGCCATTTCTTGTTCCCCTGCAAAAGCCGTAAACGGAATACCAAGTGCTGAGGCATAATCAAATTGTACCCCTTTAATTTTTCCAATGTCTTTTTTTACCACCACATCAGGATACACTTCTGCGGCAATGCCTGCATCCCTTAATTGTTTTAAGGCAGGTAAACAATATTGTTGGGTGGCGGCATCTAAATGGCAAAACAATACGCCTGTTGAAGAGGCGCGAAGTTGCGGTGGAAATAACTTCAATTCATCCAGCACATCATAAATTCTATCCAAGCCAAAACTTATGCCCACACCTGATACATTGGGTAAACCAAATATGCCGGTTAAGTTATCATACCTTCCACCGCCACCAATGCTGCTTTTAAGTGTGCCTTCTGTGGCAACTACTTCAAAAATACACCCGGTGTAATAGCTTAATCCACGGGCCAAACTAAAATCTAGTTTTAAGCGGATAGATGCATTTATTGTTTTTAAATGTTGGCATATCAACTCAAGTTCTTCTATTCCTTTTAAGCCTTCTTCAGTTGTTTTTATTTTAGGTTTAAGTTGTTGCAGGATTTGTTCATTTTCACCCCTAATGCTGATGATATCAAATAAGGTGTTCAGTTCATCGGCTGAGAAACCTTGTTCTTGCAGCTCTTTGCGCACACCCTCTTCTCCAATTTTATCTAGCTTATCAATAGCAACTGCAATGGTGCTCATCACATCTATTGATTTAACAACCTGTGCAATTCCTGCAAGCACTTTGCGGTTGTTCATGCGCAATTCATACCCAATGCCCAACTGATTAAACGCCTCATCATAAATCTGTATTAAATCCAATTCATTCAACAAACTATCACTGCCTACCACATCGGCATCACATTGCCAAAACTCGCGGTAGCGGCCTTTCTGCGGCCTGTCGGCACGCCACACAGGCTGCATTTGGTAACGTTTAAACGGGAAGGTAATGTTGTTTCTATTCATCACCACATAACGGGCAAATGGCACGGTTAAATCATAACGTAATCCTTTTTCTGAGATAGCTGAAATCCGAAAGTCAGTATCACTAACTTTTTGTTCGCCATTTTTTTCTTTGATGTCTTTAAAAGCATCTCCACTATTCAGTATCCTAAACAACAACTTATCGCCCTCATCACCATACTTGCCTTCCAATGTAGAAAGGTTTTCCATGGTGGGTGTTTCAAGGGGCATAAAACCATATTTTTTAAATACGGTTTCAATGGTGTTTAAAATGTATTTTCGTTTTTGTACTTCAGCAGCGCCAAAATCGCGCGTTCCTTTAGGTAAAGAAGGTTTTTGTATAGCCATAAATCTAACTGCGAATATAGTAGAGAAAATGAGATTCTATATGCAAGTGAGGGTCATCACAAATAGGGGAAAGCAAACCCATAACCAGGTATTATTCCATTCCTAATGCAGCATCTAAGTAAGTAAAAATATCATCCGGCAACTCATCACCCGTTTTTTTAGCACGTTTATGGCCCAAACGCACCACAATCATATTTTTTTCGGGTATGGCAAAAATGTATTGCCCCCTTATCCCTCTTGCATAAACAATGTCAAGCCCTTTATGTTGCATGAGCCACCATTGGTAACCATATTGGGTTGATGGCTCGCCTTGTTGGTTAACCAGTTGTGCCGGTTGTTGGCTAGCTTGTATATAACTGCTATCCACCAATTGTTCACCATTCCATTTGCCATGTTGCATCAATAGCTTGGCTAAACGGGCATAGTCCTTAGCGTTGGTGTACCAGCAGCAACTTACTTTTTCCATGCCCATGTCATCTAAACTCCAATAAGCCGGATGTTCCGCACCCATGGGTTTCCAAAGTTTTTCTGAGGCGTAAGCCGCAATGCTTTTACCGGTAACTTGTTTAAGAATGATACCAAGTAATTGGCTATCTCCACCTTTGTAGTGCCAAATTTTACCCGGTGGGGTTATGGCAGTAGATTGCGACAAGGTTAATGCATTTACATCCTTGCCATAATAGGCTTCTGCCGGCCAAGCCAACGGGCTCACATAATCTTCTTTAAAATCAAGTCCGCTGCTCATGGTAAGCAAGTGGTACAAGGTAATTTTGTTAAGCACTGGTTGGTCAAACTCCGGTATGTATTTGCTTACCGGGTCGTTTACACTGGTGATTAACCCATCTTGAATGGCACAACCAATGAGTAAACCTGTAATGGATTTGGCCATGCTGAAAGAGTTAACCAATGAACTGTCGTTGTATCCCTCCCAATGTTTTTCAAAAATAATGCTATCATTTTTAATCACCAGGTACGAAACCGTTTGGTACTTTTCCATTTCCACCGCATAGGCATCGTTTAATTTTTGCAGGTTAAATTTACTGCTAACAGGCCAAGGTTGTGGTGTGGCATTTTGCACAATATGGCTAGGAAATAAGTCGAGTTCATCAATATCCGGCCCCATTTTGCCGCTAAAAATGGTTAAGGCAAATACACGGTTTATATAGCTTTTTCCGGTAATAAAAATAACTGCTTCAAATACCAAAAAAATGGTAAGAAGTATGCCCAAAATCCACTTAATAATTTTCATGTGTTTTACTTGTTAAACAAATATAAAGGTTAATGTGAAATTAGCGGTGCAATGGCTTTTTTTAAAAAGCAATGATTCAATTTATTTTGCATTAAGGCTATTAACTTTTAATATCTAGCAGGTTATTTTTAGGGTTAGTTAAATCAGGTGATTGTTGTATATTCCTCTAATTAGATTTAACCAATATGAAGAAAATAACCATGTTAACCCTTTTAATTCTGACAATGGATTGTGTATCTGCCACCCCATTAAATGGAAATTATACCATTAATCCACTTTTGCCGGCAAGTGCAACCAACTTTTTAAGTTTTTCTTCTGCCATAACCTATCTTACCACAACCGACCCACGTAATGATGGAGGGCCTGCAAATACAGGTACAGTGGGAGTTTCTGGTCCTGTAACATTTACCGTAAGTGCGGGTGTTTATCAAAGTTATATTACTGTGCCTGCTATACCCGGGGTAAGCCCTACTAATCGAGTGACATTTGAAGGGGTGAATGCGGCAAGCACAATCATAGAGGTAGGGGCAACGAATCAGGCAACCATATTGATTCTGAACGTGAATTATGTGACATTTAGGAACTTTACCATCAATAACAATGCAAGTGGTGTTACGGCAGGGGTTTTTATTATGGGGAGCACCGCAAATAATTCAGGTACCGGTTGCAGAATAAGTAACTGTATCATTAATATGCCAAATGCTACAGCCAGCGGTGGGAGTGCGCATGGAAGCGGTGGGTTGCCCAGTCATGCTATTGTTGTGGCTTCTTTCTTTTCCACATCATTAGATGCCATGCGCGCAGATTCAGTATTGATAGATAGCAATACCATAAATGGTGCATACAACGGCATTTCTATACAAGGGCAATTTGATGTTGGATACAACAGGTATATGCGGGTAATTGGCAATAAGATAAATGCATATAGCAGTGGCATACAAATGAGAAAAGTATACACCAACTTATTGATTCAGAATAATAGCGTGAATATGTATTCCTCAACCATGAATACTACCGGCATTCGTTTAAATGATTGTGATAATAATACAGCTATTCCGTCTGTTATCTCAGCAAACAGGGTAACAGGTGCAACTGAATATGGAATGTATGTTGGAAAAACAACTTCAGACCCGTTGAATCCTACCCTGATTTATAATAATTTGATTTCGAGTCCTGCAATGTATGGAATGTACATTGCAGAGTTCACTCCCACCTGGTCAGATTACCATACGGTTAAGTGTTATCATAATTCAATTAACCTAACAGGGCCATGCCCTTTCAATACACAAATACCATTGTATTATTACGGATATGACATGATTAGTGAGTTTAAAAATAATATTTTCAGGATAGCACCCTCTTCTGTTGCAACAACAACATATGCAGCAGTTTTTTCCGGATTACATGATACTACTTCAGTTACTGTTAACCGAAATATTTACCACAATTCAATAGGATCTACGTTAATAAGACGCTCAGTTAAAACAGGGCCATTTCCATGGTCATCTGCTTTATTGGATTTTACTGCGGCTGATTTTAAGCAAAAAAAAGCCGGTGGTGTTGATTCATGGAATGGCGATCCATCTTTTGCTTCTGAACAAAACTTATATCCCACCAATGGATGCTGGCAAGGGGAGAATTTAACGGCAATTATTCCATTTGATATTGAAAACAATACAAGAATGAATCCACCGTCAGTTGGTGCTTTTGAGCCTTTGAATGATATCAGTGTTGATAAAGTTTATTTGAGTACTCCTTATGTGTTCGGGCCTCAAGAATTAAAAGTAAGGGTAAAATCTAATTCAAGAAATACCATCAATTCCTACACTGTTAACTATCGTTTAAACAATGGAACTCAGGTTAGCCTCAGTTTAAACAACCCATTAAACTGTGGAGATACAGCATTGGTATTTTTTACTGGAGTTAATCAGCCAAACTTAGTTGAGGGCATGAATAATTTAGTCGTTTATACGTCCTCTCCAAACACTGTTACGGATTATTACAAGGTAAACGATACCACTAAATTGGTAATACAAACCATTACCAAGCAAAATGGCGGGGCCATTCAAATGGCCGGAACAGGCTATGCCACGTTTTTGTCTAAGCCTACTATGATTGGTGACTCAGCAATAAGTATTTGTACTTGGGTGAAATTAAGTTCAAACAATGTGATGCAAAAAATAGCCTCAAAATCGAACTCCACCAATGGATTCGCTTTAGGGGTAGATAACTTGGGCAGGTTAGATGCAGAGGTTTGGACAGTATCCGGAGGAAATACACCGCTGAGGTTATTAACCTCTGGCACTTCGTTTGTAAATAATTATGTACCGGTTAACGAATGGACACACGTGGCTTTTACTTGGAAATCAGGGGTGGGGGTGAAGATATATATTAACGGGATGCTGGCAGGAGAAATGCTGTCACCAACTTTAACGTTACTAAAACAATCAACTACAAATTTACATGTGGGTGCAAACTCATGGACGCTCTCGCAACGTTTCAATGGTAGGATTGATGAATTGAGCATTTGGAACAAAGAGTTGAGTGCTTATCAAATGAAGAATTATATGCATAGAACGTTAAAGGGAAATGAAACCGGATTAGTGAGTTATATGCAATTTAATGAACCATTTACCTTTGGTTATTACCATGATTTAATCAGCCTATCTACGGCAAATAAGGGAAACAATGTGAATCATTTGCAGTCTACCGCACCTTTGGGCGGAGACTCTTCTTTGGTGTTGTTAAACCAAACCAGCGTTAATGCTGTTAACGCCAACCTTAATATTTCCTTTACTGATTCATTTGATAATGCGGTGGATGTTGGCATTACACAAATACCTTATTCGCCCAATGTACTGCCTGTTGCATTAAATGTACTTCAGGGTAAATATTGGGTTATTCGCCCTTATGGCAATACCGGAGTTTTTCAAACAACATTACAAGTCACGCTTCCGGCCGGAGCATTTGTTGCTAACGACCTTTTTCTGGGACTCTATAAAAGGGGGTACAACAGTGATAGCAGTTGGACCTTATACAAAACGGCCTCATCAGTAACGGCTACCGGTGCAACTTTTCAAGGTATTGATACCTTCGGACAATTTATGATTGCTTCGAATGGAGGGTCTCCGTTGTTTGTTAACTTAGTAGATTATGGCGCAAAATGGGTTGGAAATGATGCGCAAGTGTATTGGAAAACCACTGGTGAAATGAACCTTAGTGGGTATTCAGTTGAGCGCTCTTATGATGGGGTTAATTTTGCACCACTTTCGTTTGTTAAAACAACTGATAAAAGAGGAGCAATTACTAGAAATTATACCTATAACGATACACAATTGGATAAGGACTATGCAACATTTTATTATAGGGTTAAATCTGTTGACATTAACAACGTTGAAAATAGTTCTCCAATAATTGTATTAAATAGTTCCGCAATACCCAACCAAATGACGGTTTATCCAAATCCTTTTAATTCGTTTATTACAATAAACAATGAACAGGAGTTAGAAGGCACAGTTATGGTTAAATTAATTAATTCAACAGGGTTAACGGTGTATCAAAACAAGCTTCACTTAATTGCTCCTGTTTCAACAATTACCATAGAAGAATTGGGTAATTTACCGGAGGGGATTTATTGTATTCAAATAAGTAACAAATCCAACTTGTTATTAAGCACCAAAGTGATGAAATCGGAGTGAGGCGATAAATTTACTTTAGGGAATAGTCAGAATAATAGTTATTTTTTCTTAAAAATAGGCACATTGCTGCATGCCTCACCATACATAATGCTTTTGGCAACAGGAGTAAGTTTGTGCGTAATTTCTACGTAGGCACTTACCGGAACAGGTAAATCACCGCAGCCTTTTACAATCACCCTGGCGTCTCTATATGTTTCCACATCAATTTTAGCTAAGGCATCCTGATAAAGTACCGTGTTTAATAACGTTAAATCTCCAAATACGTACCGATTGGCAAATGGTTCAATATGAACCGCCAAAAGCATATATGCCCAAGTAGGAATAATGGCATCAACGGAACAAATAAAGGCCACATTTTTGCCGGAATAACTGCTCCAATCATGCTCTTTTACGTGTAACCTGAAATCCTTTTCTTTTAGAATCATTTCCATAAAGAGCCATGGTTTAATATCAAATAATACACGCTCCCCGCTATGGAAATAATCTTCGAGGTTAAGTGTAATGAGGCCGCTGGCGGCTACTTTATTCTCTATGGTATTAAGTTGATTGGTGTCCATTATTTTAGCACATGCAAAGATAAGATAGTTTTGCAGAGGTTTTTCAAACAAAGTATTGCTTATAATGATGATAACTTACTGTCTAATTCCTTAAATAATAATTCGTTGCCCGATTGTTGGTATTGGTTTAGGTGGTGCTGAAAGTGAGGCAGGTCAAACAAAAAGGCTTTAAGCGAATCGGCTTCCAGTGTCGTAAAGTGCCTGCCATAACCAAGTTTCTCAATGTAGGCAGCATTCATCCACTGTTCAAACTGACCTACAATAGGAAAGGCATAAACGGGCTTATGCAAGTAAACCGCTTCGCTAATAAATGAAAAACCACCATTGGCAATTACGGCTTTAGCAGAAGCAAAATCTTGAATAAAACCTTCCTCACTAAATGGTTTAAAACAGATGTTCTCATCTTGTTCATCGCGGTTCATTCCATATACGATAAATGAAATATGCGGCAATTGCTTGAGTATTTTTTTTACATTTATAAGGGTGCTGGAAGTTTGATACATCAACACATGGTTTCCAGCCCTTGGTTTAACGTTGATGATGGCATCTCTGATAATTGGAGGAACAATAGAGGTGTTTTCTTTGCTGGTAGCAGCATTAAAAAAGCTGGTAATGTAGTAGTGTTCGGCCCCCGGAACTTTTGCTTGTACAATGCTTTTAGCCAACCTAAACTGGTTTCGCTCTTCAGCAGGAATGGTAACATCTAGCTTGCACCTGTTTATCACTTGCATGTTATCAATGCTGATAAGCGGAATGCGATTGAACTTGGCAAAAAAGTGGGTAAAAGATTCAAAATCGCTGATGATTACATCGGGTTTAAACTGCTTATCCAATAACAAGTATTGTGAGAAGTTTTGCAAGGCGTTACTTGGAGCGTGTTTCAGGTTGAGTAACAAGGTGCCGAGTTTGCTAATTTGCGCATTTTTGTAAGCAAAATGCAGGCCTTTTATTTCATGCACCCTATTGCCAAATGCCTGGTATAAAAACTGGTAAGCCCTTGAACTGCTTACTACCTGTACATCATGATTTTTTAGGAGGTGGGCAATCACTACTTTACTTCTGGTGGCATGTCCCATGCCTTCACCAGGAACGCCATATAAAATATTCATGGGTTGGGTTTACGGTGGATAATGAGGTTACGGGTGCCATCAAAGTATAAAAATAATAAGCCTAACATTAAACCAAGACCTGCTCCTGCGGTAACATCTAATGCGGTGTGTGCACCTATGGCAACTCTTGAAATACCAACGGAAACAGCCCATAAAAAAGGAACATACACATAACGGTGCAGTTGTTTATTGGTGGCATTGTATAACCCAAAGGCCAGTATTGTTGCCAACAAAAAGGCATTAAATGTGTGGCCTGAAGGGAAGGAAAATCCCGCTTCTTCCACCCAATGCGATAATACACGCTTATCTATTTTTTGAAACTGTGTGGCATATTCGTTGCTTAACGCATCAAAAAATAGCTCGCGGTTGTTTTTAGACAAGGCATATAATGAATCAAGTTGGGGAAGCATATTAACTTGCTTTAGCATAAATACATGGCTGGGTCTGGCTACTTTGGCCAATGGTTTGGTAACATGCTCGTTGGTATAAGCAAACAATGCTAACAAAAGAGTAACCGCAACAAATGATTTGATAAAGGTGGCCAATTTTTCTCGCTTGCGTTCAAACCGAATGGTGTAGGCATAAGAAGAGCCTATAATAAGCAACGCAGTACCATATTTTCCGGCTGATTCTGTAAAGAAGTAAGCCAACGAGGTAGAAAAGGAATTGGTAAAAATGGCGCTAAATGCCACAGGGCTAAACCACACAAGTATGGTTAAAAGCAGGTAACTGCCGATGGCGGTATATAAGAATGGACGTTTAATGATGCAACATAAAAAGAATCCTCCGATTAAAGCGGAGGATTTTTGATTAAGCCAATAATTTATGCCAGTTAATTTCTGCTGCAAGAATCTCTCTAATTCGAGTGATAGGTATACGTTCTTGTAGCATGGTGTCTCTGTAACGTATGGTTACCGTTTGGTTTTCCAACGATTCATGGTCAACTGTAATACAAAAAGGAGTACCTAAAGCATCTTGTCTGCGGTAGCGTTTGCCAATGGCATCTTTTTCTTCGTAAAAGCAGTTGTAATCCAATTTTAAGTCGTCAATAATTTTGCGTGCTATTTCCGGCAAACCATCTTTTTTGGTAAGCGGGAAAATAGCCACCTTGTAGGGTGCCAATACCGGGGGCAAGGTAAGCACTACGCGGGTATCTTTTTTGTCGTCTTCGCCCACTTCTTCTTCTTTGTATGAGGCGCACAACACCGATAAAAACAAGCGGTCCAAGCCAACTGAAGTTTCAATTACATAAGGAATATAATTGCCATAAGCCTTTCCGTTTTCGTCCAATTCGGCATCAAAGTATTGCATTTTTTTGCCTGATAATTCCTGGTGGCTTCTTAAGTCAAAATCAGTACGAGAGTGAATGCCTTCCAACTCTTTAAAGCCAAAAGGGAAGTTAAATTCAATATCCACAGCGGCATCGGCATAATGGGCCAATTTTACGTGGTCGTGGTAGCGGTAGTTCGATTCACCAAGCCCAAGTTTTTTATGCCAGTTGAGGCGGTTTTCTTTCCAGTATTCATACCATTGTTGCTGTGTTCCCGGGCGCACAAAAAATTGCATTTCCATTTGTTCAAACTCACGCATGCGCATAATAAACTGGCGGGCAATAATTTCATTCCTAAAGGCTTTACCTGTTTGGGCAATGCCAAAAGGAATTTTCATGCGGCCTGTTTTTTGCACATTTAAAAAGTTTACAAAAATACCTTGGGCTGTTTCCGGGCGTAAATAAATTTTATCTGCATCTTCGGCCATGGCACCCATTTCGGTGCTAAACATCAGGTTAAATTGGCGAACGTCTGTCCAGTTGCGAGTGCCGCTTATTGGGCAGGCAATTTCATGCTGCTCAATAAGAGATTTTAATTTTGCAAGGTCATTCTCAAGTAAGGCCGCATCTAATTCGTTTTGAAGTTCTTGAGCTTTGTTGGTTTTACCATCTTTTTCATAACGCGCAATTTTATCTTCCAATAAATTATCAGCACGATACCTTTTTTTGCTATCCTTATTATCAATCATGGGGTCGCTAAAACCATCAATATGTCCGCTGGCTTTCCATGTTTTGGGGTGCATAAAAATAGCGGCATCAATGCCCACAATATTTTCATGCATTTGTACCATAGCTTTCCACCAATATTGGCGCAAGTTGTTTTTTAACTCCACCCCGTTTTGGCCGTAATCGTAAACGGCACCTAGTCCATCATATATTTCGCTACTAGGGAAAACAAAGCCATATTCTTTGGCATGGCTAACTACATGTTTAAAAATTTCGTCACTCATAATTTGCCGCAAAATAAAGGCTTTAAGCAGTTAATTAAAATTTTTGCGCATTTAAGTTAACCCAATGCTAAATTTTAGCAGTTTTTTGTCATTAACATGCGTTTTACCGGATAAAATGATAATTTGCTGGTTCGTTCTGATAAGTAACCTATGATAACAGTATTGGTTGAGCAGGATACTGCCCGTTTGCGCTACGTTTTGGCAGAGGTGTTGGGAAGACGCCTTGGGATGGTTTACACAGTAACCGATGATGTGAATGAGGTTGATTTTAACCGAACAGTTGTTATCAACTACACACACCGCACTGTTCAACAAACAATTCCAATTGTTCCATCCGGTTTTCTGGCACAAACTTTTTTAGATGAGGTTTCGCCCATCACCATTACCAACGATCGTTGGCATACGTTGTTGTGGCCTAACCATGCAGCAGGTAAAGAAGGTATTCCCTTTGATTTATTCAGTGCGGTTTTTTATCTGTTGTCGCGATATGAAGAATATTTTAGGATAGAAACAGACAGGCATGGACGATTTACTGCAAGCATGAGTTTAGCTTATAAACGCGGGTTTTTGCGGTATCCATTGGTAGAGCACTGGTGTGAAGAGTTTAAAAAAGTAATACTTAAGCAAGCTCCAAACCTTCGTTTTAAACAGCATACATTCAGTTGTTTAAGCACCATTGATATTGACTTTGCTTATTTGTACAATGGACTTAGTGCCAAATGGTGGTTTGCAAAACTGGCTTTAGCAGTGCTCCGGTTTAATATTAAATCTGTCATAAATCAGGTTTTTGCTACCATTAATCGCAAGTACGATCCATATAACTCTTATGAGTTTATTCGGAAAAACACCAATGCACCAATAGCCTATTTTATGTTGATGAGCGATGCGGGAGGATACGATAAAAATATTAACCCCAAAGGAGTTACAATTAAGCGGCTAATGCTATCCTTATCTAAGTATGCTGCTTTTATTGGTTTGCATCCATCATATGGATCCAATATGTCATTGCAACTCGTTCAGCACGAAAGTGATTTGTTACAACAGGCGATTTTGCAACCGGTGTACCATAGTCGGCAACACTATCTCATGCTTTCTTTTCCGCACACGTACAATACCTTAGTTAGGATTGGGATAACAGATGACTATACAATGGTTTATGCTGATGAGCCTGGATTTAGGGCAAGTACTTGCATGCCATTTAACTTTTTTAATGTATTAACCAATCAGCCAACGTCATTGGTGGTTCATAGCACTTGTATTATGGATGTAACCTTGTCCAATTATTTAAAAGTAAGCACCACCGAGGCAAAGCAAATTGCTTCAACATTATTGGAGGTAACTAAACAATTTAATGGCGATTTTATAACACTTTGGCATAACAATTCTTTTACCGCACAAACAAATACTCTAAACCTAAAAGAGGTATATTGCGCATTGTTTAATAAACCCAGAAAGTAACTGTGATTAAATATTTAAGTCATCAGGAAATTGATAAAATTAAATGGGACGATTGTATTGCACAGTCAAATAATGAGTTGATTTACGCATACAGTTGGTACTTGGATATTGTTGCTCCGGGATGGGAAGCATTGGTACTTAATGATTATGAGGTGGTGATGCCTTTACCAACCACTACTAAATACCTCAATGTGATTTACCAGCCATTTTTTGCCCAACAGTTGGGCATATTTAATACGCAAAACCTAAAACACTTTACCGTAAGCGATTTTATTAAGGCCATTCCTGCAAAGTTTAAATACATCAATATTTGTTTAAACGAAAGC
>RDYC01000024.1 GCA_004293295.1 Bacteroidota bacterium | reverse complement strand
AGCCTCTACCCTTAGTTTAAATGGCTATACTTTAACCCTAAATAACAATATAACAGGTAGTGGTACTTTAATTGGCTCATCAACATCTAGTTTAGTTGTGGGTAATACAGGTACTAATTTTAATTTAGCTATGAACCAAAGCAGTGCAGCCACACGCAGCCTATTAAACTATACGCAAAGCCGTAATGCTACCGTAACCCTAAGCAACCCTATGCTTATAAACGGCGTGGTTAATTTATCGGGTACAAATTCTATTTTAGCATCAGGTACAGGAAATCTTACGCTATTATCTACCGCTGGCAGTACTTCTAGTATTGCAGCATTAGCAACCAGCGCCAATGTAAGCGGACTGGTAAATGTACAATCGTTTTTTACTGGGGGTGCAGCCGCCAATGCCCGTGGTACACGTATGATAAGTTCGCCTGTAAACGATGCCAGTAATAGTACAACCGATAGTACCGTTTTTCAACAATTAAAAAACCGTATGCTAATAACAGGCCCAGGTGGTGCTGCCAATGGCTTTGATGTAGGTACAGGCCCAGGCCCTAATGCGCCCAACCTTGTTACCTATAACGAACCAGTAACTACTGCTGTAAGCCAGTTTAATAATGTACCCGATATATTATTTGCCCGTAAAATTGCCCCTGGGCAAAATTATTTCCTCTTTTTTAGAGGAAACAGAACTAGCCCTACAAATAAGTTTAATGCACCTTTTACCGCCCCCGAAAATGTTACTATGACGTACAAAGGAGAAATTAACAAAGGTACCATCAACGTTTCTACCACAAAAACAAACAATGGCGATGCTAATTACGATGGCTTTAATGCCATAGGCAACCCCTACCCATCTACCATTGATTTTGATTTGTTTAGAGCTTCCAATAGCTTAGTAATAGATGATTTACTTTCTATTATTAAACCCGATAGGCAAGGAATGGTAACGTATAGCAACGGGGTAACGGTAAATAATACTACACCTTACAATCCATTAGGCGGTACGGCAAGTGCCTTACCTGCAAGGTATATACAGCCTGGGCAAGGTTTTTATATCAGAAAAACTGCCACCGGAACAGCCAATGTAAGTTTTATGGAAAGCCATAAAGTAGCAGCAACCACGCCACCTGCACCAGCTAGGCTTTTAACTACCAAACCTTTAAAAAATACTTTAGCTAGTGCCAAAAGTACTTTTGGTGCCACGGCCGAAAGAAAAGTGTTTAGAATGAACTTGGTATCAACCACGGGTAAAGAAGAAACCGCTATTGTGTTTGAAGATGGCTTTATGGCCGATTTCGACTATGCCGATGCGCCTTATATGGGTAACAATACAACCGTATTAAATACCTTAAATAGCAATAACAATGCCTTGGCTATTAATTTTATGCCTGCCATAAATACTGTAAACCAAATACCGCTTACCGTTAATGCCCCCGAAACAGGTAACTGCACCCTTAACTTTACAGATATTAGCCCAGCTAGAATAATTACCCTACAAGATAATTACCTAAACACCCAAACCGAGATTAATGAAAGCACCAAAAACTATACTTTTACGATTGATAAAAATGTAGCCAGCTCGTTTGGTGCTAACCGCTTGGTGCTAAAGTTTAAAGAAATAAATTCGTTACCTATTAATTTGCTTTCGTTTAAAGCCACCAAAATAAATGCGGGTACTTTATTAAGTTGGAAAACATTATCAGAAACAAACAATAAAATGTTTATCATCCAAAAATCAATAGATGGTAAAGTGTTTAGCCCTTTAACCGAAATAAAAGGCAAAGGTAA
>RDYC01000023.1 GCA_004293295.1 Bacteroidota bacterium | reverse complement strand
CATCTTTAAATTTACCTTCACGCGCTACTAACTTCTCCTCATTAAAGTCGGCACCGCTCCAAAACAACAGCTTTATTCCCTTTTTCTCTTTGCTGAAACCAACTATTGGGTTTCCATTTAAAAACCAAACCGGATGTGCATGCCAGATTTTACCTTTAGCTTCTGTTAATTGTTGGTGAATGTTATCTGCAAGCAAGCAGCAAATTTCCTGATCGGTTTCTTTTAATTGGTTGATATATGCTTTAATTTCTTCGTTCATATTGATTTGTACTTTTTCCTTTGGTTACGGTGGCTACATGGCTTAACACCTGTGGTTAGGTCCACCCAAACAGCAACTGCATCACTTGATTGCCGTATGTTGGTGGCGTTGCCCTCCTATTGTAATTTTATAGGAATCCATATTTCTTCTTCTGAATCGGGGTCGTTGTTTTTGTATTTCTCCCCCAGCACTTCAATATGTGGCCTATTATCCAAACTATAACCCGAAGTTGGCAACCATGTTGTTAAAATATACCGGAAAGTTTTAGCAAATGCCTCTGCATCGCCCTTGTGTAAAAATACTGCATATAGCCCACCCGGCAAAACAATAGTTTCCATACCGGTTGGAACATGTTCAAAGTCGGATACTTCAACAGCTGCCCAACGCACAAACTCATTAGTTGGTTTAAACGCTGCAAAATGGTCCGGTTTATAAATGGCCATGGATATTAACTCGTTGGTTAACCGATTGGTGATTTCCTTGCATGTTGGCATAAAGGTTTGCCAAAGTTGGTGCACCGTATAGTTGGCAAAGCTCATGGTGAGGTGCATGCCAACCAGTTTTTTTTCATTTATTGTTTCAATCCGCGGTGTCATGTTCTTGTTACATCTCCTTTTTTCTTTCTTGTTGAATGAAGCAGGATACTTGCTTTTTTATCACTGACATAAAAAGTACTAAAAGTGCTGCTAATAAACCTTCAGTTAAATTTTTACCGTAATGAAGCGTATTTATTTGTTACGCTAAGGTAAACAAAACACAATGATTATCACAATAAACGCAATATGCCCTGCGATTTGATTCAGTGATGTGGCCAATCACTCGCTCATTCGGTAATATGGCATGATGTGCAAAAATGGCCCATGAAGGCTGTTTGTATTGGCATGGCTAAATTACAGGGCTATGGAGAGTAAAGTTTAACTTGCCATTAGACCACTAATTTATTCCCACCCCACCTTAACAACGATAAAACAACATTCGATGGCTAAAGCTTGTATTGTGGTTAAATGTTGTGTTCCGAAAATGGTTCAATTAATAGGGCTTTTTATGATTTGTTACTGCTTGCTGCTTATGCCTTAACCTTCGCTGTAAGTAACACGCATCACCGTTCACTCGTTATTTATGGTGTTTGTTGTTTTAAGTATTTACCAAGAATAATTGCGATAAAAATGGCTACGTACAGTTGCCCAAACAGGCTAATCAATACTGCTGAAATTTTTGCCGCTTCGCTCACAGGGGTAATATCACCATAACCCAATGTGGCCATGGTTACAAAACTAAAATAAACAAAATCGTGGAGTTGATGGGTGGTTACAGGATGGTTAATATGAAATGCACCGGGTTGTATCACTTCTATCATCCACGCAAAAGAAGCACCCAAGTAAGCGGCAAGTATATAAGTATTGATGCAGGATATTAGGCTGTTTTTATCAATAAATTGAAGTTTTAATATGGCTTGAAGTTGTGCATATAAAGCTGCGCTTAATATGATACAACACATTTGTATGTATGCAATTTTCAGCCATTG